>JAHDIA010000039.1 GCA_020631035.1 Chitinophagales bacterium
TGAATGGGCAAGACAATTAAATTAAAGAAAGGCTATGATATAAACATCATAGGAAAGCCACAAAAAAAAGTTGCTGGCAGTTATGTATCAAATACTTACGCCATTAAACCAACCGATTTTAACGGGATTGCTCCTATTCCTAAAATGCTGGTAGAACAAGGTCAGCGTGTAGAAGCAGGGGATGCATTATTTTATGACAAAAGCAATGAGTTCATCAAATATGTTGCTCCTGTAAGTGGCACTATCAAAGAAATCAAAAGAGGTCCTAAGCGTGCAATTATTGAAGTCATCATTGATGCTGATGCAAACAATTCTTATCGTTCTATCCCAGATGTTGATCTTAATTTGATAGATCGTGAAGTATTGATTAAGCATATGATGGAATACGGTTGTTGGCCATTTTTGACACAACGACCTTTTGGAGTGATTGCTGATCCAACAGAGACGCCCAAAGCCATTTTTATTTCTGGTTTTGACTCTGCTCCTTTGGCAAATGACTACAATTACAGCATTGTTGACAGTCAAGAGTACCTTCAGATGGGCATTGATGCCTTGAATATTCTTTCAGGTACGACCGTACATTTGAGCTTGAGTCAGCGTTCGCAAGCTGCCAATGATTTGACTCATGTTAAAAATGTGGAGAAACATTATTTTGATGGTCCTCACCCTGCTGGAAATGTCGGTATACAAATTCACCACATCAATCCTATTAACAAGGGGGAAATTGTATGGACCATCCGTTTGATGGATGTCATTGCATTGGGTCGAGTGTTGAAGACAGGGCAATACAATACTGAGCGTTTGATTGCTCTGGGCGGTCCTCCAGTCAACAATCCACAATATTATAAGGCATACATTGGTGCCCATGTTGGCGGGATGCTTTCGGACAATTTGAAAGACGATCACGTTCGTGCCATCAGTGGCAATGTATTGAGTGGCACCAAAATAGATCCCAAGGAGGGGCATATTGGTTTTTATGATACACAGGTGAGCATTTTGGAGGAGGGTGATAAATATGAACTCTTTGGTTGGTTGATTCCCAACTATGGTCGTCCAAGCGTTTCTAAAACCTATTTGAGTTCACTTTTTGGCAGTAAGAAAGCCTTTAATGTGAACACCAATACCCACGGTGAAAAGCGTGCTTTGGTGGTAACTGGGCAGTATGAGAAAGTCTTGCCTATGGACCTCTACCCTATGCAGTTGTTGAAATCCATTATGTATGGTGATTTGGACCAGATGGAAGGTTTGGGTATTTATGAGGTATTGGAGGAAGATTTGGCATTGTGTGAGTTTGCTTGTACCTCCAAGACAGCTGTTCAACAGGTATTACGTGATGGATTGGATTTAATGAGAGAACAAGGATAAGACACTATAAACAATTTTGTTTTTGGTGTTTTATAAATATATATAACAATACTTTATTTCAATGAAATTTCTTAGAAATATATTTGACAATCTGGAGCCCAAAGTCAAAGACAATAAGTTTTTGCATACTGTCTATGATGGCTTTGAGACTTTCTTTTTTACCCCCAAGGAGGTAACAACAGGTCCTGGTGTTCACATCAGAGACGGTATTGATTTGAAACGCACAATGGTATTGGTTGTATTGGCTTTACAATTGTGTTTGTTGTTTGGAATGTGGAATATTGGGCATCAACATTACAATGCTTTGGGTTTGTACCCAGGTGTGGGTGATTCGATCTTCACCAAGTTTTTGTATGGAGCTTTGCAATTGTTGCCTATTATTATTGTTGCACATGTAGTCGGTTTGGGAATAGAATTCTTTTTTGCTGCTAAAAAAGGTCACGCCATTGAAGAGGGCTTTCTGGTCTCGGGGATGCTGATTCCCCTGATAATGCCGCCCGACATACCACTGTGGATGTTGGCCCTTGCGGTAGCATTTGCAGTGATTATCGCCAAGGAAGCATTTGGAGGAACGGGTATGAACATTCTAAACATCGCTTTAACCGCTAGGGTCTTCCTGTTCTTTGCCTATCCCACCGAAATATCGGGGGATAATTGCTGGGTCGCTTATGACTACAATTGGTTGCACTCTATATTTGGTATGGGCGATGCAACAATGAATGCCCTTGGTTTGAGTTCTTTACCTGAAGGAGGCTGGAAAAGTCTTGTAACGGACGGATTTTCTGGTGCAACTCCACTAGCTTTGGCTGCGAAAGGTGGCTGGGAAGCAGTAACCAATCAATATACCGTTAGTGAAATGTTCTGGGGTTTTATTCCAGGTTCTGTTGGTGAAATGTGTAAACCAGCCATCATCTTTGGTATGATTATGTTGATTGTTACCCGTATTGCCAGTTGGAGAATTATGATTTCTATGATTTTGGGTGCAGTTGCAATGGGCTTGATATTAAATGCTGTTGGAGCCAATCCATTTATGCAAGTACCCTTTTACCAACACTTGATTATGGGTAGCTTTATGTTTGCAATGGTGTATATGGCAACCGACCCTGTAACCGCTGCACAAACAGAAACGGGCAAATGGATTTACGGATTTATGATTGGCTTCATCGGTATGATTGTAAGGGTGTTAAACCCTGCTTATCCCGAAGGATGGATGTTGGCGATTTTGTTCCTCAATGTATTTGCTCCAACAATTGATCATTATATTTATCAACGAAACATAAAAAGGAGGTTGAGTCGTGCCGCTTGATGTAAATAGTAACGGATATACACTAGGCTTTGCAACCCTCATTGTAGTAGGTGTTGCAGTCTTATTATCGGGCTTCTCTGTGATGCTCAAATCTAAATACGATGCCAATGTGGTATTGGACAAAAAGTCTAGTATTTTGGCCTCGGTTGACAAAAGCATCACCAAAGTAGATGCAAATAGTATTTTTGATTCTAAAGTCGAATCTTTTCTTGTTGACCATACAGGCAAAGCAAATAAAGTAGAGACCCAACAAGCTTTGGATGTTGATTTGAAAAAAGAATTGAAAAAAGATGCTTCAAATATGAAGTTGCCTTTTTACACCTACAAAAGTGATGGAGGCAAAACCCAGTACATTTTACCGATGCGTGGCAATGGGCTGTGGGACGAGATTTGGGGCTATATGTCTTTTGAAAGTGATTTTAATACAGTCAGTGGGGTTTCTTTTGACCATGCTGGGGAAACACCAGGTTTGGGTGCAGAAATTACCAAAGACTGGTTCCAAGACAACTTTTTAAAAGAGCAAATTTTCAACAAACAAGGTGAGTTTGTAGGCATTCAAGTTTTGAAAGGAAAGAACAATCCCAAAAACAAAGAAATGCATAAGGTCGATGGTATGTCTGGGGCAACCATTACAGGTGATGGTGTTCAAGAAATGATTGAAAAATGCATCAAGAACTATTTGCCTTACATCAAACAACAAAAAGCTTAAAGCTTAAAGCTTGTCTTTGTAATGGTAAAAAGGAACTTATCGTATAACCATTACTTTGTTGATTTTTTTCGTAAAAAAAGATTAAAATTCTATATAAAATGAGTGAAGTAGCAGAAAAAGAACCTCTACTGTCGAAAAAGAATAGAAAACTCTTATCCGACCCACTAGACGACAACAATCCGATTACCGTACAGGTATTGGGCATTTGTTCTGCCTTGGCTGTAACCTCTCAGCTCAAGCCTTCGATCATTATGGCCATTTGTGTAATCTTCGTGATATCTTTTGCCAACTTGATTGTGGCGAGCATTCGTAAGATTATGCCAGGTCGTATTCGTATGATTGTCCAGCTCATCATCATCGCTGCTTTGGTAACCATCGTAGATATTTTCCTAAAGGCTTTTGCTTTTGATGTGAGTAAAGAACTATCGGTCTTTATTGGACTCATCATTACCAATTGTATTGTAATGGGGCGTTTGGAAGCTTTTGCAATGGGTAACAAACCCTGGCCAGCCTTCTTAGATGGAATCGGCAATGGATTGGGTTATGGGCTTATCCTTATCATTGTGGGTGGATTGCGTGAATTGTTTGGAGCTGGTACACTTTTGGGCTTCCCTATCTTAAATGCTGATGAAGGTTCGTTCCTACACGGCATTGGCTACCAACACAATGGTATTATGGCAACACCCGCTGCGGCTATGTTTATCATTGGTATTTTGATTTGGATTCAAAGAGCAAGAAATCAGAAATTGGTCGACATCAGCTAATCCATTTACACAATCCAATAAATTAAAAAAGCACGAAATCAAATTGCTATGCAAGATTTAATAAATGTATTCATAAAATCAGCTTTTGTAGAAAATATGGTATTGGCGTATTTCTTGGGAATGTGCTCTTACCTAGCAGTTTCTAAGACAGTCAAGACAGCATTCGGTTTGGGATTGGCGGTTATCTTCGTTTTGTTCATTACTGCGCCCGTTAACTGGTTGTTGCACGAATACCTACTCAAAGAAGGTTCCCTAGCATTTTTAGGTGAGTCCTTTGCCAATGTAGATTTGACCTTTCTTAAATTCATTGCTTTTATTGCTGTAATTGCCTCTATGGTACAGCTGGTCGAGATGATTATTGAGAAATTCTCCCCCGCCCTGTACAACTCTCTGGGGATATTCCTGCCGCTTATTACCGTAAACTGTGCCATCTTGGGTACTTCTTTGTTTATGGTACAAAGAGAATATTCTCTGGCAGAATCAACGTCCTTCGGACTGGGTTCGGGTGTTGGTTTCTTCTTGGCAATTGTCGCCATTGCAGCCATTCGAGAAAAAATCCGTTATTCTGCCGTTCCTGCGCCTTTGCGTGGTTTGGGCATTGCCTTCATCATTACTGGCTTAATGGGATTGGCGTTCATGAGTTTGATGGGTATTAAAGTATAAACAAAAGCAATTAACTTTCGTTCTTTGATAATTTTTGTAAAAAATTACTTTATAAAAAGTGTCAGAGAACCCTAACTTTTCAATCCTTTCAATTGTTGTAGACTTATACAATCAAGGATTTATTTTTTAGAAAACAAACAATATGTTTACAATCATAGGAAGTATCATAGCATTCTTGTTTATCATCTTGGGCTTAACAGGAATCTTACTTTTTGCCAAATCCAAATTGGTTGCTTCGGGCAATGTCAATCTTGTCATCAATGACCAAGACAATGTAGAGGTCGCTCCAGGTTCTACTTTGTTGACAGCATTGTCTGAACAAAATATTTTCTTACCTTCTGCCTGTGGTGGTGGTGGAACTTGTGCAATGTGTAAGTGCCAAGTACTCGAAGGTGGTGGAGATGTTCTCCCTACTGAGCTTAACCACTTAACCCGTAAAGAAGCCAAAGAAAAATGGCGTCTAGCATGTCAGGTCAAGGTCCGTGAGGATATGAAAATCCATGTCGAAGAAGAAATATTTGGTATCAAAAAATGGGAATGCGAAGTGGTTTCTAACTACAATGTAGCCTCTTTTATCAAAGAATTTGTAGTACGTTTGCCAGAGGGAGAAGAACTCGATTTTGAAGCAGGTGGCTATATCCAAATTGATGTTCCCAAAATTGAAGTGGAATACAAAGGTATGGATATTACTGCTCACCCAGATTTGGGTAAAAAACCAGATGAGTTCCAAACGGAGTGGGATAAATTCAATTTGTGGCCACTCAAAATGAAAAACGACGAAGAGCAGTTCCGTGCCTACTCAATGGCGAACCACCCTGCTGAAGGAAACATTGTGATGTTGAACATCCGTATTGCAACCCCACCTTGGGATAGAGCTAAAAATGCTTGGATGGATGTTAACCCAGGGGTTTGTTCGTCTTATGTATTCTCTAGAAAGCCAGGTGATAAAGTGGTGGTATCTGGTCCTTATGGTGAGTTCTTTATCAAGCCAACCAAAAAAGAAATGGTCTACATTGGTGGTGGTGCAGGTATGGCTCCTTTGCGTTCTCACTTATTCCACTTATTCCACACCGAAAAATGCAAAGATCGCAAAGTTTCTTACTGGTATGGTGGTCGTTCTACTAGAGAGTTGTTCTATACCGAACACTTTAGAAAAATTGAAGCCGAATTCCCGAACTTCAAATACCACATCGCTCTATCTGCTCCACTTCCTGAAGACAATTGGAAGATCAAAGATGGCATAGATGGTGAAGGTGATGGCTTTACAGGTTTCATTCACCAAGTATTGATCGACAATTACTTGAGCAAACACCCTGAGCCAGAAGAAATCGAATACTACTTCTGTGGTCCTCCTTTGATGAACCAAGCAGTCTTGAAAATGTTGGACGATTTTGGTGTACCCGATGAAAATGTCTCATTTGACGACTTTGGTGGGTAATTTTCCCTCAAACAATTGTCAAAGAACAAATAAAATAAAAAAGCATCTCTCTTTATGGGAGATGCTTTTTTTATATACATCAGCAATGAAAAATGCTTTGCTAACTTACAACTCACAATTTTTTATAGGACGGAACGCCCACATCTTCGGACGATGGCGACTCCCCGCTTTACATTTCTATGGCGGCGGGCAAAATATTCAATTATTCCATCACGCATGGACAGATCCCGATGCATCAGGGTGCGTCTCTACAGGATATGGGAAATGCCGCCATATCCATTGCAATCGGGCGTAGGACCGTTTGTTCTTTTCTTCGTTTTTTCTGGAAAATTTTAGGTTGATAATTAACAAATTATGCTCTTCCTTTAAGTGGTGAAAATAGGATTATTTGCCTCCAATTGAAATGAATGTGCATTCATTTGTACTATACATTTGTACCTTTAAATCTCTACAAACCAAAACATTAAACTACTATAATTGTTAATATCTATCACAATAAACTAAGAAATAAACATATAAAAAAGACATTTTCATAAATATTTAACTTTTGAAAATTGCAATTTTTCGCTTATTATTGTGATATTAGCATATAACCAAGCTCTTTGCACCTATCTTTTTAATCATTAGATAGGTTGTACACTAACCCTAGACATAGCTTATACTGGCTACAAAACCATCTAACACTAAACCACTTATCCTATTTTGTTTGATCAACTCCTAACAAAAACAAAATTGAACAAAAAGGATAATTACTGAGAATACCTGTACTTATGAAAAACAGTTATTGATGAAAACCATTGAACCCCTTTACAATTTTATTCACTCTTTGAACAAAAGTGAAAAAAGAAGCTTTAAGCTGTTTCTATCCAAATACTCCTTGAAAAAAGACAGTAATGTTACTACTATGTATAACATTCTAAGTGCTTCTTCTATCTATAATCCCTCTCTATTTGAACAAAAACTTAGAGCAGAGGGGCTTATAGACAATTTGGCTTATGAGAAGCATCGTCTTCAAACCATTTTGTTGGATTTTTTGGTAGATTATCATAAAAACAACAGCCTAGAGTTACAACTCAACAAAATGTTGATGCAAATTGATTTACTCAATAATAAGAAACAATTTGAATTTGCTCAAAAATTACTCGAAAAAGCCATCAAATTGGCCTCAGAGGTACAAGATCCTTTTTACCTCAATCAATTGTATGTGTACAAGGCCAATATGTTGATCACCCATTTTTCGAGTGAGAAAGAAGCTTTGGAAGACACACTCCAAAAAGCCGAACAAACAGCTCAAGACATTTTGACCGAAACCAAGTACGAATCGCTCAATCGTCGTTTTCATATGCTTCACGCTCCAACAAGCCACGAAAATGAAGAAAAGATAAAAGAGTTGACTCAATCTGAGTATTTTGTGGATGAAAGCAAAGCTACGACCATTCGTTCCAAAATTTGTTTGTACAGTGCAAAAGCCTTGTACTACCGTACAAAAGAGGATCTGGACAATTTGCTCAAATACGAAGAAAAACACAAAAGGGTTTTTGACGAACATCCTTCATACATTGAACACAAACCCAACAATTATTTTTCTGCCTACTTTAACCACATCATCGCCCTTTTGGCAAAACATAAATTTGATGAGTGCCTAAACTTATTAGAAGAAGCAGAAACTTTTCCCGAAAAAATGAAACGATTCTTACGAAAAGAACATCGCTCATTTTTCAATGATTGCTTCTATACTTTAAAAATGGAAACCTTACTCCATCTTTTTAAAATAAAGGAGATATACCAACTGGTCAACGATCAAGACATTGACATTGAAGCTTGTTATGCACACAACCAAATTCACCGTTCTGACTTTTACTTTTATGCTTGTCTGAGTTCTTTGGTAATGGAAGATTACGAAGGTGTTATTAAGTGGCTCAAAAAATGTGAACAAAATGTAGACATTAATTACCTTATCCATAACTATTTACCTGCTAAGGTTGCAGGAATTATTGCAGAATATGAACGAGGCAATGGTCTAAGCATTAAATCCGATTTTGATGCGTTCTATTATCTTAGTAGAAAAAACAATTGGGATCATGGTTATTACAAATGTTTGTCCTCTGTATTGCGTAAATTGACTCAGAACCCAACGCTTCCAGAACTGCAAAAAACCATCAAAACGGCTCTTAAAGAAAATGACCAAGATGAGGATTATAGTTATCGTGGGCGGGTATTTTTTGAGTGTTGGATGGAGGCAAAATTAAAAAACAAGACTTTAAAGGAAATCATAGATTTGCAAGTCTCTAAGGGAACGAAAGGCAACAATACCAAAATCATTCAATTGCCTTTGCCACAAGACCAGCCTCCACAGGCAAAGAGTTCGTAAGTAATATGTTCCCATCCTTTATGTAAAACGAAAAAAATAGTTTCACCCTGTTTTTTGGCAAAAAAGATTGTATTTTTGAGCGAAAACGGAGGGCTGAACAGACCCCAATACGCCCGATAGTAGCGGATAGCTCCCCTTGGTTCAAGGGGACTAGTAGCGGATAGCGGGGAGACACCATCGTTCAATGCCCCAAGCATTCCGTCCTAATTATCAAAAATTTGTCAATTATATGAAACTCCTTTCAAGTTTACTCATTGCATGTTTGACCTTGGTGGCTACTTGCAGCCAAAAACGTGTCAAACCCCTACAAGATTCAACCCAAGATGCTGTAGAGCAAAGTACTCAAGCAGAAACAAGCGGTAAAAATGCCACCACTCAACCACAAAAGACACAGGCACAAACAGCTAAAAAAGATGCCACAGATGAAGCAAGTACCAAGCGTCAGGACGAAACGGAACAGGTACATTTTCCTGGTGAGAAGCATTTTAAGAACATTCAACAATTGACTTTTGGTGGTGAAAATGCGGAAGCTTATTTTAGTTTTGATGGAACCAAATTGGTAATGCAGCGCACCAATGAAGAAGATGGGGTGATGTGTGATCAGATTTATTGGGGTAATATTCCCAAAAAGGATACCGAAAAATTTGAAATAAATTTGGTGAGTACAGGTAAGGGACGTACCACCTGTTCTTATTTTATGCCTGGTGATGAACGTGTTATATTTGCTTCTACCCACGACTTTGATCCTGAGTGCCCCCCCACCCCCGATAGAGAAAAAATCAAAAAATATGTTTGGCCCATTTATGATAGTTTTGAGATTTATACCTCTAAACCAGATGGCAGTGATTTGAAGAGATTGACCAATAATAAATTCTATGATGCAGAGGCTACAGTTTCACCTGATGGGACCAAGATTGTCTACACTTCCAACAAAAGCGGTGATTTGGAATTGTATGTGATGAATGTAGATGGCTCTAATGAAGTACAAGTAACCGATGGCTTGGGCTACGATGGTGGGGCTTTTTTCTCCCCTGATAGCAAGCGTTTGGTATTCCGTTCGTCTCGTCCCAAAACCGATGCCGAAGTCTTGGAATACAAAGAATTGTTGGCAGATGGCTTGGTTGCTCCTACCGAAATGGAATTGTATGTTTGTGACATTGATGGTAAAAACCTACAACAAGTCACCAATTTGGGCAAAGCGAATTGGGCACCGTTCTTCCACCCTTCGGGTGAAAAGATTGTCTTTTCGTCTAATCACCAATCGGAATTTGGCTTCCCATTCAATTTGTTTATGATAGATGTAGATGGCAGCAATTTGGAAAAATTGACCTTTGGTAAAACTTTTGAATCTTTTCCAATGTTTTCGCCAGATGGTAAAAAGATTGTCTTTTCGTCTAATAGAAACAATGGAGATACTAGAGATACCAATGTTTTTATTGCCGATTGGGTAGATTAAGATACGATATACCCAACTATCTGGCTTTTGATTTGTTGTTACCAAAAGACTTCTTACAATGGCCCAACATATAGAAGATAGAAAACTCGACGAAAAAGAAGCATCCTTGTTTAAGAATCCTCAAATGACGGTGCTTAATTTTACCCTTGTAGGTATCACCTCTTTGTTTATTGGTCTAACAGTGGCTTACCTTCTGTCTTCTAGCAATTGGACCTGGAAGCAATTTCAGTTTCCCAAATTGTTTCTGTTGAGTGCCCTTGTATTGGCAGGGAGTAGCTGGTTCATCCATCAAGCAGTCAAGGCATTTGAGCAGCAAAACCAAAGCAAATCGCTGAGGATGATGGGCATTACCGTTTCACTTTCCTTGGTTTTTGTGGTGGCTCAAGTCTTTGGTTGGTTCGAATTACAAAACGAAGGCATTTATTTGGGAGGGAAACCCGATGGTTCTTATTTGTACATCATTTCTGGTTTACATGCTTTGCACGTAGTTGCGGGTATTCTTCCCTTGATTTGGTTTTACCTTAAAACCCTCAAAAAAAGAAAAAAACCTGTAGAAGCATTGCTCTTTTTCAATGCTCCCAACAACCTACGACAATTTAGACTGATTGAAAAATACTGGCATTTTGTAGATTTGCTTTGGATTTACTTACTGTTTTTCTTTTTATTCAATCATCTTTGATAACGCTACCCTCCGACAAGCTCAGGCTAGGGTTTTATTGAATGAGCGCTGAGCTTGTCGAAAGACCAATTGTAAGTCTATTTTGCACATATCTCTTATAACAATAAGCTCATAAACTACCTCAGTGTCAAACAAAAATCAAGTTTCTAAGCAAAAACACACTGCTGCATTCCTTCTAACTTAGAACCTTAAAATACTGAAAATCAAATAAAAAACACATTTTTAATTAAATATTTTTGACAATTAAATAAAATCCCTACCTTTATAACATCATTAATTATTGCTCCCCCTACACTACAACCTTAAAACGTAATTTATTGTTTGTCACTAAAACCTTTTGTATTGAGGTACCACGGCTTCATACTATTTATTTTGTTATCAACAGTGTGTTTGGCAGAGACGGAGCACTCATATGTCAAAACCGCTAATTTTAACTTTTTCAACGAACCGATATCCATTCGTTACCACGATGATTTGTTGGGATCCTTGCCCAAAGTATTTGGTAATGAAAATATTGGTCAGTTGACTTTGCCTGCCAATGTCAAACGTTTTGAACCTACTCTCAAAGATTTACATACCTATCGCAGAGAACTCAATTTGAGTGATTGGTTGTTTTATCTATTGATAAAAGACTGTTCTGAGGTCATTTACAATCAAGAGAACAAGGATATGCAACGGATTTTGTTTTGTTGGTTGGTAATGGGGAACTTGGATTATAAAGTACAACTGAATCTAAATTACGAAAATGCCTATTTATCCGTTTTCACTCTGGACCGCCCATACAGTATTCCTGTAAAACGTTTTGGGGTTGGACGTATGGCTGTACTCAATAGCAATGAGAGCAGCGAAGATGGTACAGGCATGGCCAGTCAAAACTTCCTAGCGACCTATAGAGCCAATCAATACATAGATGGTTCCAAAATATTTTCTTTTAAAATGGATCGCCTTCCCTATTTGGGCAATCCCATCAAACACAATAAAAGTGTCCAGTTTGTCCACAACAATCAAATGTATTCTATAAATTATCAGACCAACAGCAATGTTGTGCAAATGTTGGACAGTTATCCAGAATTGGGTACTCAAGCTTATCTCAATTACCCCTTATCTCTTGAGGCTTATAACTCACTCTTACCCAATTTACAAAGATACACCGATGAAATGTCTGAGATGGAGACCATTCGCTTCTTGTTAAGTTTTACCCGTCAAGCCTTTTCTTATGGCAAAGACATCGACCATTACAATACTGACAATCGGACTTTTTGTGCTGAACAAACATTGACACACAAATATTCTGATTGTGAAGATCGTTCCATTTTGTTTGCCTTTTTGGTCAACGAAATTCTTGGACGAGAGGTCATAATTGTCGACTTTGACAAACATGTTGGTGTAGGGATTAAGCTTGATAAATACATTGGCAAACCCATATTGTATCAACGTGAATACTACACTTACTGTGATCCAACTGGTCCTAGCAATGACTTGGAAATGGGCGAATACCCAGATGGGCTCATCCAAGCAACCTATTCTATTTTTAAATGGTAAGCAAATCATAAAAAACCCTTCTACCAATGGGTAAAAGGGCCTTTGCTTCATTTTTTGTGTTGTAAAAAGCTTCCTAAAAATCAGCCTTCAATATATTCGTCATTACTGTTGGAGTCAATGACTCCCAAGCTTCATCTTTGCCTTTTTGCAAGGACAAATAAATCACTGCATAAATTTCATCTGTTTGCTTGACAATTTTTTTACGCCTGTCTATTATCACCGCCTTTGCTTTGTCTTCATCCAAAACAGAATTGTCTACTCTAAAAGAAAAAGAGACAGGAAGTGCTTTTGTAGAGGCCTTGTGTGCTCCTTTTAAGGATTCCAAGCTATCCATATCGTAGCGGTAGCTGTACAACACCTGATCTGTTTGATGCTCGTCTTTGCCATAAATGGCACAAATAGCTTGTACTTCTGATGCTCTACGGGTTGCCAACCATTGAAATTCTTCTTTGGTAATGCTTACATCAAAACGAATATTCAAAATAGAATTGGTCCTATCTTTTCTCAAAAGAGACAATTTGGGCTCAAGAATAGTTGCCATAGTAGTTATTGGGTTTTATTAAAAAAATAATTTCAATAGTATGACTCAAAAATATAGGAATTATTACAAATGCAGCATATTCGTTTTCAATTCTACTAATAAATGTCTTTGTGACACCTTTCTTTTCTAAATATTGTAGCCTAGCGTGTGCTTGGTGGCATAAAATGTGCTGTTCCAACTAAGTATCTAGAGTAAACCAGCAGTAGCTTGTCTGAAACGGGGAGAGTCGCCCATAAAAATCCATTGAAAGATAATAATGGAACCAAAGCCAAAAGAAATCAGTTGAACAAGTTTGTTAAAAAAGAGTCCAATGAATTACAATATTACTTGCTATTCCACTGCTTTGTTTGCTACTTGGTTTTTTATAGAAGAACTTGGTTTGCTATTTGACGCAGGGGATGGAGTCACCTCCACCATTCTCCAGAAAAGTAGAAAAGTCAAACACCTTTTCATTTCACATGCGGATAGAGACCACCTAAATGGCATTCCACAATTTTTTCAATTAAATGCTAGACAAGATTTTCCCAAAATTTACTATCCACATGATTCTGGTTCTTTCCCTGCCTTACAAAATTTCCTAGCAAAGTTTGACCCACATTTAACAGGTTCAGAATGGATTCCCATTAGAGAAAATACATCATTCAATATCAAAGGCAATATGTATGTTGAATCTATCCGAAATGGTCATATTCAAGTTGAAGCAGGAATCACCAAGAGTTTGAGTTATAAAATCGTAGAAAAAAAGAGAAAATTAAAAGACGAGTTTCAAAAATTATCTGGAAAAGAGATTGCCCAAATAGCAAAGGAAAAGGGACAAACTTTTCTGACAATTGAAGTCCGAGAAGAAATTTTAGGCTACTCAGGAGATACGCCTATTGAAGATTATCAGAGATGGGACAAGACCAAGACTTTGATACACGAAGCGACCTTTTTGACCAATGAAGTAGGCTTAAACTCCAAGTCTAACAAACACAGTACTTTAGAAGAAGTTATGCAAATGATTGCTTCAATTAATGTAGAAAGATTAATTTTAAGTCATTTTTCATCCAGATATTCACACGAAGAAATTGATAAGGCTATATTGGATAATTGTAAAAAATACAATATTCAAATACCTGTTTATAGAATTTTACCAGGACTGTCTTATCACGACATCCTACATCAGGAACCTATTAATGGATAGTGATTCACACTAAAACTGAAAGCCCAAATGAAACAACAAAACCCAAACATTTTCCTAATTGGTCTAGGAGCTATAGGTGGTGCTTTTGCTGCACAAGCCACTGACAATGGCCATCACTTTTCCATCATTTGCGATGAGGCAAGAAAAAGGCGTTATGAGGCTACACCTTTTGTGATAAATGGGAAAGACTACCATTTCAATTGTGTAACAGAGAAGGGAGAACAGGAAGTTGATTTGTTGTTGATTGCTGTTAAGTTTCACCAATTGCCCAATGCGCTTGAAATGGTTAGACCTTTTGTTTCAGACAAAACCACCATTGTTTCTTTGTTAAATGGCATTAGCAGTGAAGAAGTGGTACAAGAACAATTGCAGACTCAGAATGTCCTCCACGCATTTGTACTTGGGACAGATGCTACCAAGAACGGGCATCAAATAGATTTTAATCAAAATGGGAAGATCGTGATGGGAACGCCTCACAAAAAGCGAGAAGCAATACTACAAAGCACTGTTGATTGCTTGCGGTCGGTTGGAATTGAGGTCAAAGTGCCCAAGAATATTGTAGAAGATATGTGGTGGAAATTAATGGTAAATGCTGGGATGAATCAAGTATCAGCATTACATAGGATACCTTATGGTGTCTTTACCCAAAATGAGGACATTGAAGCATTGATTCGTATGGCAATGCAAGAGGTCATCACGATTGCCAAAGCAATGCACATAAATCTACAAGAAGAAGCCATTGAGAAGGTAATGGAATTGTCCAAGACCTGGGGACCTATGGGCAAAACATCCATGCTTCAGGATATAGAAAATGAGCGAAAAACAGAGGTGGAAATAATGGGTGGAGAAATTTGCCGTTTGGGTGAATCTTTGAATATTCCTACACCGATTAATCGTTTTTTGTATCATTCTATTCGATATATTGAAGCTACTTATTTAGAATAGATTCATCTAAGAAATTCAATTTGTAAAAGCCTTTGATGTCGTACATAGCGACTGGAGCTCCACCAACCACTATGTCATCTGAATAGCCCAAGTCTATATACATATCGGCAATCTTGTCTTGCTGTTCGGCATTGAGTTGTTTGGCGAGTCGAGCGACCTTTCTAAATTTTCCTTTGCTTTCTTGGTATTCAAAATATAAATTGTGGTGGTCGCCGTCTAGGTAGCCTTCAAGTGCGTTGAAGCGTTTGGCAATGTCGTAAAAAACTCGGAGCATTGCTTTTTGGATGCGTTCAATTTGAATAAAGGAAATCATTTTGATCCAACTGCCGACCTCTATGGTGTTTTTGCCAAACATACAATAGATATTGCTTCCATGTACCAGTCCATATCGGAAGGGTTCTGCCAAATCTTTTATGCTTGGGTTTTGCTCTTTTGCCTTTTCGCTATTGAGTTCGTCATACCAATAGGTCGGTTGCCATTCTTTCGCCTTGAAATCACTTTCCAATAAAGCGTCATAAAATGCTCTAAAGCTTCCACCCTCTTCATTTTTGATTTTACTAATTTCTTCTACGGTTTGCTCATTGATGCCTTTGTAGGGAATGAGTGCGACTGTAATGATGCCCATTGGTGTTTATTTTTCTAAAATATTCTTTTTAATCAAATCCAAATCCAAGCTTTTGAAGTAGTCTTTGGGGGCACCTATTCCTTCTAGGGCTTGATTGATCCATTCGGTTTTCACCTCTCCTTCACTCAACAGGTATTCTTCGATGATGGTTTCATTGGGAATGCCTAGTACTTTTAAAATGGCTGCTACGACTATGCCGGTTCGATCTTTGCCCGACAGACAGTGAATGAGGATGGGATATTGAAGTTCGGGGTCTTCAAAGGTTTGTAGGATTTCGTTGAGCCATTTTCGGACTTCCTTTTGGCTGGTCTCATACTTTTCAATTTTGTTGGACATTGGAAAGTGGTAATAGTCTATCTCATCGCCAATAGAATCGTGTCCATTGCGCAAATTAAATATGCTTTGGGGATGCTCTATCTCTGCAAAGTCCTTGACATAGTCGATACTGCCTCCACGATATATTTTGTTTTCTGGTAAGCACTGCTCCCCCACTATCCAATTGATGAATACGCCAACATCTCGAAAATTGACACAACCGCTTGTATAGTCTAAGGACATTTTATATTAAATTTAGCAAGTTGCAAGTTTGCATGATTATGATTTTGGATTTAAGTTCAGAAACTTAAATCTACTTATGAGGTTTTGGCAAAACGCCTTCCTTCCATTTTGTTTTTGAGTCCACCCCAGACTCTATTAAAGAGGTAACTGACAACATCCATTGCCATTTTGAATAGAATGATAAAGACCATAAAAATGGTATCCATATGTACCAATCCGACTATGGCAAACAAACCAATGATGATGGATTGTTGAATAAAAATCCGAATGCTAAAACTCATTCCCTCATTGATGAGTCCTGTGTTTTCGTATTCTTTGTTTTTGAGAAATTTATTTCG
>JAHDIA010000040.1:0-14694 GCA_020631035.1 Chitinophagales bacterium
AGTAGCCTCCATCGCCCTCTACTATATCGTAGGGTGTAACACTGACTAAATTGCCATTGCTATCATATTTTAATATTCTAGCAGAGGCGTCTCCCGCTGTACCACCTGGAAAATCTGGATCTCCTGTATTGGTTCTTTCGACAATGTAAATATTTCCGTCGCTATCGGTTGTCACTCCAAAAATTCGATCTCTTGCAAAATTGTTGGTTCCAACGGTTGGCGGGTCAGCCGTTTCTGAGATGAAAGGATCTACACAGCTTGGATTGGCTTCGCCTACTGCATTTAATGGAGTGCTGTTGATATTAAATCTATACAATTGGTTGGGAAGGTCAGCGGCATTCCCTGCGGCATGAAAATCGGAAGTAACATACATCTGACCACTATCATCTAAAAACAAGCCCCAATCTCTACTCTCAGGCACATTATTCATACAATAAAACCCTACTGGGTCTCCTGTACATAAATCATAGGCATTGATATAGTTGGGGGTTGTTGCATCAAAATCTTGTGTACCAACATACAATATACCATCTGCACTAGCAAAATTGTAACCTGCTTCGTCAGGAATTGCAAAAACAGATGAATCTATGATTGCTCCGTCACAAGTAAATCTTCTAATATCTCCCCTATCAGCTCTACTGTTTTCCCCAATATAAAGGTAACCATTTAAATCAGTTCCAAGACCGTGGGGATTCGTTACTGATTCTCCTAAGGCTCCATTGTCAAACCAGGGATTTCCGATTTCTGTACCTAGGGATGCACTCGCTGGATCAGTGGTTGAGTCATAAGCATCATTGATAGGGAATTTGTGAATGCGACCGTCGTTGGTGGTTTCGTTTAAGTAGAGGTATTCAGTACAATTGCAAGATTGGGCTTGCATATTTGGTAAGAGGCAGCCCCCCCCATTACCAAAATGATAGTCATTTGGATTATAGATTTCATTCCTATTTAGTTTATATAATTACTGAATAATTGTAATTATTACTTAGATTAATTTCACTTTTCTTTGCAAAAACCTTCAATTCAATCAATAAGATCAACTTAAGTAGAGATTATAATTGTGGGAACTATAATTGTTTTGAAGTAAATAAAATCAATATTTAGAGCAGGTTAGGAATTATCATTCAGCACTCAAAAGTTGTCTTTTTGAATCGAAACGTCGAACCGCTGTTCGGCAGCTATTTTTTGCTCAATAGCGCTGCTATTAAGCGCAAAATGAGCTTTGCACAGAACCAAAAATCCTGCCCTTTGAGGTGTAAAGCACAATTCCTAACATGCTCTTAGCTATATTGAAACCAAAGTTATTGTGTGAGTGTTTTTGCAATTGTTTTTTTCATATAAATAAATATACTTACGAGTAGTTTCAACAAATGACCAATATTATTGACTGTTTTTCAAAACACTTCTCATTAAACATTACATTTTCTTTAGATACATAAAAGCACATAAACAGCTAATAAACAGAAGGTTATTAATTAAACACATAGTGTTTCCAGACAAAAACATAGGGTATCTATCTACCTTTATGAAAGATATTCTAGGGTAAGAAATATAATATATGACTATATTGAACTAGTTTTAGAGTATGTTTGGATTTATCATTTGGCATTCAAAAGCACAAATTCCAAACATACTCTTATACTTGAGTAAAATACATTTAAAGAGAATGAAAAAAAAAGACATAGTATTTGATATAATAAACAAGCTCAGTAAAAATGAAAAGCGTTTTTTTCGTTTGTATGCCAATTTGTATAGCAGTAATAAAAACAAGAACTACATGGTTCTTTTTGATGTACTGGACAAACTTCGGACTTATGATAAGGCTGAAATAATCAAAAAAACGCAACCCCACTTTCCTTCTAGTAAATTGCCTGCTATCAAACGCTATTTGAAAGAGCAATTGTTTCAAGCCTTACATTTATTTTATAGGAATGAGCAGGCTCAAATAGAAAAACTTGACCAATTGAGTATTGTAGAGGTGTTAAAAACGAAGAAACAGTGGAGTGAAGCTCAAAAAATTTTAGACACACTAGAAAAGAAAAGCTTGGTTAAAGAAGATTTTAGCAATCTCTTTGATATATATACACAACAGATATGGTTGGCCGAAATCGTAGACAATAGAAATGCTGATACATTTACGCAAATAAATCAGAAGTATGAATTGTACCTAGAAAAAATAGATGCCTTAAAAGAGTTTATCCAAATAAAAAAAATCCACAACAATATTAGGATATTACATTACTATCCTCATCCAAAGCACAAAGAAGTTCTTTCATCTCTGGAAAATATCTATCAACAAAACTTTGCCAACCAATCCAAAAGAAAATTTAAAAGTGTACTTGGTGAGTATTATTTTTTACATGCTGAATATATGGTCCGAGAATATGTTCACTCTGACTATGATAGAAAGGCTAATATATTGAAAAAAATGATACAACTGATAAAATCCAATCCTGAGATATTTCCCAAAAAAATAAGCACTTATATTGCTTTGGTCAATTTATGTCAAGTATACTTGCAAAATAAACAAAAAGAAAATTTTTATACGGCAATGCAAGAGTTGGAAGAATTGAGTACACACAATAAAGAAATGCCTAATAATGTATTATTGTATTGGAAGTATTTGAGGTATTTAGAATTTTATCAGACATTCCCTCAAGAGTCTCTTGATGAAAAATTGATCGAAAAAATAAAAGAAGTTCTAAATAAAAAATCATTAAATTGGAATATTAGCCAAAAACATGCCATTCAATTTGCTATAGGTAGATGCTACTTTATCAGAAAACAATTTGATATGGCAAAAGCTTCATTAGACGATATATTTATATCTTCTAAATTATCAAGCAAAGATTATTATTATTTTTCAGCAAGGCTTTTGTATATTCTGTGTTTTTTGGAATCCAAACTATTTTCACTCGCTCAAAGAGAACTCTTGTCTTTGCGTAGAAAATTAGAACGAGACAACTTCAACTTAGAATTGTATATTCCCATTTTAAATAGCTTAAATCTCATTTTAAAAGACCAAATAAACAACAAACCAATTGAACCACAGTTAAAACATTTGCAAACATTTCTTAATAAGGAAGAATATCAAATTTTTCATCTTAGGAAAATAAGTTTTTTAGTTTATTGGATCAATTCAAAAATTGAAAATTAAAAAAAGTCGAGATTGGCATCTTGCCAATCCCGACTTCAGTGCTATTCACTAAAACTATGCATTGTTTATTTAATCAAAGACTACAAATTTTATATTTTGTCCTTGGGCATTTTTCAAGAAGAACATTCCTGCTGGTAAGTTTTGAATGTCAATGGCTATGTTGTTTTTACCTTCGATTGCTTCAAAGGTAAATTCTTTAATCAATTTTTGATTGACATCCCAGATGCTAAAGTTTTGCATTCCTGCTTGATCGGTATGAAAAACTAAATTTAGTTTTTCGTAATTGTGTATGGGATTCGGGTATACACTTAAATTTAAGTTACTAGAAGAAAGTTCTTCTAAGGAGCGTTTGCCTACAAAACCTAAGCCACCTTTAGAACCTACAATACTTATAGGCATTTTTATTCCTAACACTATCAATTCTACTGATTGTGAAATGGCACAACCATCTGCATTTTCATAGACAACGGTATAAGTACCATCATCGCTATATTGCAAGTCATTTAAAAAGATGGTATTGTATGCATTGCCTGTACTTGTATAACCATTGGGTCCCTCCCATTCAGAAGTACCTGTATTGGCTACTACACGAATGCGTATATTGCTTCCTAGAGGTGCAATAATTTGTCCATTGGTGGGTGATGTAAATATTGTCCCATTTATGGAGTAAGCAAAATTAACTGTATAAGTTGGTACCACTTCTAATTCGTGTACTGTTGTACAGCCTTCATCATCGGTATGGCTGGCATAATAAGTTCCATAACCATCTTCTGGGAATGGATTTAAAAAGATGGTATTGTTGGCATTGCCTGTACCTGTGTAACCATTGGGTCCTGTCCAAGTAGTGGTGCCTTCGGTTGTATTCAATCTTAATCTAATGTCATCGTCAATGCAAACAGGAGCTGTACAATCTCCATAAGTCCATTGGCTACCTATGGCATAACCACATTGGTAATCATTTTTGGGAACTACTTCTAAGTCATATACTGTTGTACAACCCTCATTGTCGGTATGAGTAGCAGTGTAAGTTCCATAGCCATCTTCGGGGAATGGATTTAAGAAGATGGTATTGTTGGCATTGCCTGTACCTGTGTAGCCGTTGGGTCCTGTCCAAGTAGTAGTACCTTCAGTTGTGTTTAATCTCAACCGCACAGACTGCCCTACACAAACTGGAGCAACACAGTCATTCCCATACGTCCATTGATTGCCGATGGCATAACCACATTGATAATCGTTTTTAGGAACAACTTCAAATGTTTTGGTACTCACGCAGCCATCCTCATTGGTGTAGGTAGCGGTATAAATTCCGTAGCCATCCTCTGGAAATGGATTTAAAAAGATGGTGTTGTATGAATTGCCTGTACCTGTGTAGCCATTGGGTCCTGTCCAAGTGGAAGTTCCTGTATTGGCTGGCACTTGTACTCTCAATCTAAGATAGTCACCTACACATACTGGTGCGACACAATTGCTTCCATAACTCCATTGACTACCGATAGCATAGCCACAATTTAGGTCTTGGCACATTGTCTGAAAAGTGTATACTTCTGACCAGTAAGAAGGTGTGTATTCGCATCCTGAAATTACTTGGTATTCATATTGTGTATTGGGTAGCAATCCTGTCAATAAAATGGTATTCGCAGTGGCTTCCTCTGCATATTCCCAATAAACAGTTCCGACAGGACGGTATCTTACAACAGCATCTATGGAATAAGGATCTCTATAAAAATTAATTTCCGTAGAAGTTGCTGAAATATTTTTGCTAAAAATATTTTGTAGTTCTCCACATTGTTCTCCTGTTACATCGTAAATATCTGTAGCAGTATTGACGAATGTAGGATCGTTCTCATTGCCACAAAATGTAGCGGGTGGATTTTGTTCATCCTCTAAATCTTCGATATTCTTCATCCCCACTCCGTAGTTCTCAACATATAAATTGCAAAACTCAAAATCTGTTATTTGGTGGAAACAAGAAATGGCTGGGTAATATGGGTATATTTCATCGTATCTCAATTTATTCGAAATGGTAACATCTTGGAAATTGGTTTTAGAACTGTATCTCGCCCTGATGCCAATTTCGTTGTTCCACAATTTTAAATTGTGTATGTTTTGATCTACTCTATCAGCTTGTGAAATTGTATTGTATCCATTTGCTGGTTTGATTGAGGCATTGTATCCCCATCTATCTGCCACACCATCTTGATTGAAGTCGGCATTGAAAAATGCATTGGTTGGTGAATTGTTGAATCTCAATCTAAATCCTGCCAAACACGCATAGGCTTGAAAACCGTCACACTCTAATATGGGATAGTCTGCTAAGAAAACTTGGTCCGTTGCGTGGTCCCAACTTCTTGGTTTTATGGATGCAGCATCGGGATAGCTGGAATAGGCAACGTCCATGATGTCTTTTTTCATTCCTATCATTACATCTTCTTTTATTCCATCATTGTCAATATCCACCATTTCAACTGACCCTATAGAAAACCAAATCATTCCTGTCCCATTACAGTTGGCTGCTACATTGTTTCTTGTTCTAACAGCAGGTCCTTGAAACCAAAAACCATCGCCACTAAAAGCAAAATCGGCTAAGGGTTGCGGTCTACATGTATTTGTAAAGACCAATCTGATTTCTTTGTACTTGCCATTTCCTGTTCCCTTAATGGCTATGTTGTCAAAAAAGTTACCCAATTCGTCTCCTGTCTCTGTAACAAAACCTGCTCCTACAAAATCATAACAAATATTTTCTCGAATGTCTACGTGGCTAGAGTGATTGACAAAGCCCCACCCTGGTGTTCCTTCGACTACACAACCTACGACACTAGAAGGGGGAGTATTGTAATTATTGGAAGCATCATATCCATTTTTGTGAAAATGTACTGCATATCTTCCTCTAATATTGGTTCTTGGTGCTCCATTTTCAGTAACAGAGGTAGGCACTGTAATATCAACAAGTCTGTCATCTAATGGAATGGCTTTGTCAGTTCTCCCTAAATCTATAAAAGCCGTATGTTCTATGCGTACATTGTTTTCGACAAAACCGTCATCGTTCATCAACATTACATGACCTCGTAGTGGAATGTCTGTAGACTCTGATCTAAACACAATATTTCGGCTTAAATTGGCTAGGTGCAAAGGCATATCAGTTCTCACTCGAATGTGGTCGTGGGCAATTGTTTCCTCCACTTCAATGCTTTGCCCAGAAATGCTTTTAATGGTCAATTTTTCATCTTGAAACACATCATTTTCAGGTGCAATTCTGTCACATATAAAACCAACATTCGCTGGTTCTGGAAGTCTTTCAAATATGGTTCCTGGTAAAACAATTTGATCCCCAACCTCCCAATCAGCAGGAATAGTGTTGTTTACATTTATGATGCTAGTCCCTGCAAACACATCGGCATTGACCTCGACCATATTGGTTTTGATTTTTCCAAAGACATCTACCTTCCCTATGGAGACAAATCCTCTGGATATTTGATCAAAATCCCAGTTTGTATCAATTGGGTTTCCATCGTTGATGATGACAACTTCTGCTGTTTTATTATCATTCACTCTAAAATTGGGCAATCCTATCCGAAAATATCCAGTATTTGTAATGTGAATCGTTTCGGCTAAGAGTCGAGTATTGTTGTGAATGGTCATATACAAATCGCCCTCTACTCGTATCAGTTTGTACCGTTGAGTCAGCTCCGTTTTGATGGTTACTGTTTTATTTGCAGGAATAATGACCACTGCATCATCAGGCGGCACCACATTATTAGACCAATTGGAAGGTTCCTCCCAGTCTCCTCCACTAACATCAAGGGTATGCTGGGTATACCCTGTTGGGAATGGTATTTGTGCTATTCCAATTAGACTCACTAAAGACAACACAAATAACATAAAAATCTTTTTCATTTATAAAGGTTTTAAATTAAAAAAAGGGTAGTAAATAAAAATGCATTTAAATCTACATGTATTTGAATTATAATTTTGTTTCAAACAAAATGTACTTCTCCAGCTACCTATGATGATTTAAATCATAGATATTATTCTCAATAGAGCATAGCTCTCCACCTAACTATAAATTAAAATTTAATTTATAGTTATAATTCTCCAATAGGTATAAGAACCTATCTGAAGCACTTATGCCTTTAATTATTTATTGAATAAATTTCAAAGTTGTTTTTTCTTATTCAATTACAATATGTATTTGATTACTTAAAAGTTGTCGTAATAGAAAAGTTAGCTTGTTCTATATAAATATAGTACAAGTTAGATTAAGAGCATGTTAGGAATTATCATTCAGCACTCAAAAGTTGTCTTTTTGAACCTGTGCGGCAGCTATTTTTTGCTCAATAGCGATGCTATTAAGCGCAAAATGAGCTTTGCACAGAACCAAAAATCCTGCCCTTTGAGGTGTAAAGCACAATTCCTAACAGGCTCTAAGACTATTAGAGCGAAGTCTTAATAAATATTTAACAAAATGTAGTTTAGGTTAAAAAGCAATGTTTAAACTTTCAAGTATTTTAATGAGTGAGTTAAGTTTAATGTTTAGATTTATGATATTAATTGTTCACGATACAAATGTATAACATTTCCAAAGCATATACAAGTTCCATAAACATATTTTTTAATGTTAAAATGACAAAGAAATTTAAAACTTATATGTACTTATTGGATGCAAAGGCTTGCTAAAATAAAACAGTGATTTGGTCATAATGGCAGGTTTACTGCTATTGATTAATCAATCAATTACTCCTTGTTTTCCCACCCAATGTTCGGCCCTACGCCCGATGGTAGTGGTACCTGCTAGTGAGACAGGCTTGTGAGACAAGGAGAAATACAGGCTGACGCAAGGAAGACAAATGACGACTATGGCGAACAGACTGGTGAGCGAGCAAGTACAAGCGGACAGCGGGGAGACACTGTTAAACGAAGGCCTTAACGTTCCGTACTAAAAAATTGTAAATTGAGTTGGGTAATCTAAAAATAAAAAAAGTGAGACCTTTGCATTGTATATTTTGTGCAAAAAGTCTCACTTTTAAAATTTAGATATTGTTTACGGTTAAACTACATCTTCTACGTTTTCTTTCATCCAGACGAGGCATTCATTAAAGTCTTCGAATAGTCGTTCTTGGGGAACATGATCTGGTATGATGTCGATGCGTTCGAGCATATATCGGGGTTGTTCTGGTAAGCCAACTATGGCAACTGTTTTGCCTTTTTCTGCCAACTCCATCAATACATCTTCCATAGCGTATAGACCCGATTGATCCATATATTCCATTCGATCCGCCCGAATGACGATGACCGAGGCAGTATCGGGTATTTGCCCAATGAGTTGTTGAAAGTCGATGGTTGAACCAAAGAACAAAGGACCATTGACGTGTTTGATAAATACTTCTTCTTTGAGGTTTTGTGGGAAGTCCATTTCATCTGACCACGCTTCTTCTTTTACCAATGATTTGATTTCAGATTTTTGAGCGGTCAAATCGCCCATCTTTTTCATAAACATCAAAGCGGCAATCACCAAACCAATACCTACTGCATATACCAAGTTCCAAATAGAAGACAAGACCAATACCAACAACATAATTGCCAACTCAGGACGTGGCATATATGGAATGGCTTTGAGGCCTTTGTAGTCCATTACGCCAATACCAACGGTAATCAAAATACCCGCCAAAACGGCCGCAGGAATACGTGAGGCAACGGGTCCCAATGCCAATAAGATAACCAATAGCAAAATCCCTGCAATCATTCCCGACAATTTGGTTTTACCACCTGCATTGATGTTTACAACTGTACGAATCGTCGCACCTGCTCCTGGAATACCGCCAAAAACTGCCGCAATGCTGTTGCCAATTCCTTGTCCAATCAACTCTTGATTTGGACGGTGGCGGGTTTTGGTCATATTGTCTGCTACAACCGATGTAAGCAAGGAGTCAATGGCTCCCAAGAGTGCAAGAGTGAAGGCTGTAAATATATAGGGCGAAACGGCAGCAAAACTAAAGTTGGAGAATATGTCCATATTAGGGACAGGTAGTCCACTTGGTATCTGTTCTATTGGTCGATAATTCAAGCCCAAGAGTACGGCACCAACTGATACCACCACCAGTGCGACCAAGGCACTTGGTATGGCAGTTGTAATCCGTTTAAATCCATAAATGATAAAAATAGTTAGGAGCGTCAACGCCAGTTCCAACCAATTGATTAGCCCCAAGGCTCTCGGTAAAGTCTTGATGGTTCCAATCACACCAGAAGCAGATTTAGAAGCGATGGATTTGGCTTCTTTCTCAATTTCTGCGGGCGTAATCGCCTCTCCTTTTTTAATGGTTTCCCTAAAATCGTCCAATACCAGCACATCTTCCCCTGCCTCCTTGTCGAGAATTTTGGTGAGTATGACTTCTTTTGCCTGGGGTTTGGCTTGTTCGACCAATTGAGCGTCTTCTTTGGCATAATAACCAATGGCAGGTAATATTTGTGTCACCAAAATAATGACCCCAATGGCAGTCATAAAACCTGACACCACAGGATAGGGCATGTATTTAATGTATTTTCCGACTCCTACGACTCCTAATGCAATTTGCATCAAGCCAGACAGAAAGAAAACCATCAAGATGGCAGGCAATGCCAAACTTATATCTCCATTAAAATTTGAAAGAATTTCGGCAATGACAACCATTGAAACTGCCGTCATCGGAGCCGTAGGACCAGAAATTTGGGTATTGGTCCCTCCAAAGAGCGCGGCAAAGAAGCTGATAAAAATCGCTCCATACAAACCTGCACTGGGTCCCAAGCCTGAACTTACTCCAAATGCCAGAGCCAGAGGTAATGCGACAATACCTGCAGTAATTCCTCCGAAAAAATCTCCTTTAATGTGGGAGAAGTCAAAGCCAAAATATTTCATATTCTAATAAAGTTGTGCGGTATTACATAGGTTAGAAAAGTGTTATTAATACCGTATTTATAATATATTGTTCTTTAATTCTATTAAGATTAGAAGCAAAGGTTGTAGTGTTTCATAGCTGCTTGTTTGCCGAGACATCGGATTGCCGCTATTCGCTTTTACTCCTTCTAGGGCAACCGTAATACCGATAGTTCACTGCCATCTAACTTCAATACAGAGGCTATCGGAAGGACAATCGGGACTACAAGGGTAACCCTACTATCGGGACGGTCCGACGCTTCGGCTAGTTTATTTTGTTCAGTCGCATTTGCAAAAAATGATTTTTTAATGTTATTCTAAACAAATATATAGTATTACTATGAACAAACAAAGTCCCACTGTGTATATATAAAGGGGTACTTTAAGTAATTAACCCCTAATTTGCCTAAAAAAATCGGCTTTTTCTACTTTTGAGCATTATTTCTACCCTTGTAACTTCCATTTGTAGAATACTCAAGTTACAAACTTGAGTATTCTAATGAATTAAGTGACGCTTCGCTTGACACCTTAATGCTTTGTTATTAGGTCCACCAGCTTTGGCATTCACTACCATTTGGTCTGGTTAACTCTTTATGCTTTGTCTGTACTATAGGTTCATCCTTCGCCATGCGCCACGCTTCTATCTTCTTGCTACATCACCTTTTACATTCTTTTAGCATTTTTACTGTCTCTGATTGTTATTGATAAATCTATCAGGTTTTAAAAATCTGGTAGATTGACCCCACCTACGGGACTAAAAGCGGATAGCGGGGAGACTACATGCAAACGAAGCCACAAACGTTCCGTTCAAATAAAAAAATGACATTTTTGCCTAGCACAATGCCTACAAAAAATCGCTTTATTGGAAGTTCCAAACTTCCAGTACTTTTTGATTTAAGTTTGGAAGCTTAAATCTACAATATGTCTTACTCTTTTAAGATTTTCTTATAAGTGGTGCCTTGTGCAGTTTTAATTTGGACAAAGTACATTCCATTCTTTAAATGACTTAAATTTAATTTGGGGGTATTTCCATTCCAAACTATTTCGCCACTTGCATCAAAAATTTGTATCTCTTGGATGCCTTCGATTGATTCGATAATTAAATAATCTTGAACTGGATTGGGATATACAAATACTTTTTCATTTATGCCTAATTGGTACAAAGATGAAATCGTATCTTCTACAATATCAAAAGTAGGCAAAGGCAAGGTATCGGTCAGACACGCACTTTTGATGATGGCTGCATATTCGACATTGGGTTCGAGGGTGACACTTGTACTTGCCTCGTTTGGTGCTGCAAAGTATTCATTGGGAATCCATTCGACTTCTCCTCCACCAGCTACATAGGCGGTTACTTGGGTGATCGCCCCTTGGTCAAAAGGTCCAGTTCCTTCATTGGGCACCACATTGGCGATGTAATTTTCGACCTTGTCAATCAAGCGAATGGTATCGAAGCGGATGAATGCCGCATCATCGCTACAAACATTGTCGTCTATCCCTACAACTTTTATGACAATGGTTTCGAGTCCTTCTTCTTCGCTATCTGCCAAAGTTAAGAGTTCAATGTCTTTTTGATTTTCGTCTGGGGTAAGCGTGATTTCACTTGGAAAAGGATTGCCGTCTAGGTCGGTATAATCGACTCCATTGGTGGCGGTTCCTGTAATTTCGAGATTGAGTTTACAGGGCTTGTCTAAAGCTGCTACCCCAAATTTAATCATTTTGGTCCCACAATTTTCGACCATTATGTCTTCTTTTTCGTCGTCTTGTCCCATATGAGCTGGAATGGGTACACCCGCTTCGTCTAAGACTGGCAAACCATTTTCGTCTACTAGAAAAGCTTCCACATCTCCCCCTTCATCTTCAAGTATAAAAACAGGTTCTGCCTGCATACTTCCAGCTTGCAACATTACTCCTGAGTCCAGGGCATTATCTGTTCCATCTCCAATGACAATTTTGAGGTGATAGGTTTCGCAAGGAATGACCTCTACAAAAGCAGTTAGTTTGACCGTAAGACCTTCGAATTCCAGTTCTGGTAACTCTCCCGCATAAAATTCGGTATAGTCCAACTCACAAATAGGCCCTCCTCCCCCATCATTCACTCCATCATTAACCGTACTGATACTTACAGGTTTATCAGTCCCAGGTATAAGGGCAATGTTTTGATTGAAGTACAAACCTCCATTGGGATTGGGACCTGTGATAAAAAAAGCAAATGCATCATTAAACTGAGAACAAACATAGCTGTCGTACTCTTCAGAACCAAATACATAATCAAATGAAAAAGCTGTTCCTAAAGCTTTAACATCCATCTCTAAAACACAAGCATCTTGTATATTCACTCCTGCCCAACTTGCCAAATCACTATCTCCAGGTGTTCCATTGGCAGTCGATATTATCCCTGAATTGGGTCCTGGCAAATCTGATAGTGCTCCTGTGGTGAGTGCAATGCCTTCGGTTAAATCAAAACCTTCAGGATTGGGATTATCAGGATGAGTTTCGAACAAACCAAATGCCTCAGCATCACAGTTCAAGCTTACATTGCTTATTTCCAATTGTTCACTTCCTAAAAGCACATAAGCCAAGTATTCTTCTCCACTAAGGGTATTACCTTCAATTACATATGGAGGGCTAAGTGGAAATACTTCAAGGGCTTGTGCAAATAGTTTATTACCTAATAAAACACAATAAAAAAAAAGGATGAATGTAGAAATCTGGGGAACTCTCATAATGGGAATTATGTTTAGTTTATCTATAATAAGCTGCTTTTTGGCAGCACATATTAAATAAAAAGTGTAACTTTAATTAAAAAACAATCAAAAAGCTTAAAATAAGAAACATTTTCGGTTTTTTTGGGGTAAAAACAAGTGTCTAACCAAATTTTTGTATGAATAGTCGTGTGAATAAACCTATAGAGATATTACTGATAGAAGACAACGAAGGAGATATATTGCTAACTCGTAAGGCATTTGAACAGGGTAAAATATCCAATCATCTTTCAATTGCTCGTGATGGCAAGGAAGGAGTTGATTTTTTGTTAAAGCAGGGAAAATATACAGATGTAGAAGTTCCCACTCCTGATTTGATTCTTTTAGATTTAAATATGCCCAAAATGAATGGAATTGAATTCCTGGATTACATCAAAAACATTGAGCAATTTAAAAAGATACCTGTCATTGTCTTGACTACTTCTGATTCTGATGAGGATGTAATTAAATCGTACAATCTTCACGCCAGTAGCTATATTAAAAAGCCAGTGGATTTTAATCAATTTGTAGAGATCATTAGAAATTTACAAAATTACTGGTTCAATATTGTAAAGCTACCTCCACGTTAATGTGACATTGTCATTGCTGTAAAACTATATTTTTGAGGGCTTATTTGAATTCAAAACTCTTACAAATTTCTTGGAAGAGTTCTTTTTGTTTGTCATCGAATGCTTCAAAACTTCGATATCTGATATTGGCACCATGCTTTCCATCTGTACTTAGCCATTCCAACACATAAACTGTTTTGTTCTTCTCAGTGTCTTTGGCAGAATAGGATAACAAACCATTTTGTTGTGGGCTCACATTGGTATAGTTGTCATTTTGAATCAATTTGAAATCTAGGGTTTTAGAGACCAAATTCTCAATAACATTTTTGCCATATTCTTTGACATTGTATGCCTTGTATTCTGTTTTACCATCATTAAAAAGCTGGCTTGCTCGCAATAGCATAATTTCTATGCGTTCTCCTTGGGTGCTGCGTGCCCATATGGCATTGGCTTTGTCATTAAACACTTTGCGCCATTTTAGTGGCATCAATACCTCATAGTTGGCACTTGGTGCTTGGTATTTCCGCAGTTCAATATCTCCCAACTTTACCGTTTGGTTATTTGCTGTTGTCTTTTGTTCACTTGACAATTCTTGAGTGCTTGAGTTCTCTTGACTCTTTTGCTGACAAGCAGGCAATATCCCTAAGAGTATTAGCCCTAACAACAAGATACCATAATGGAAATATTTTCTTTTTTTACCTACAAACATAACTCTTTTATCATTGTTTTTGTGTTGTACTTTTTGCCTCAGCTATTCGCATCCCTACATCCATTATGTTTAAAGATGGGTTTTGTCTCATATTTTGAGAAATTTCAAAACGGTACTTACCTTGCTGATTGAATAGGGCATTTTCTTGTATCAAAATTTCATTGCTCAAGGTTGAACCCAAGCCCGAACCATACCATTTACCAGCTTCATTCGCCATTGGTAGGTTAAGTGGTCCCTCTGTTTCTGTTCCATCAGGAAAAATGGTTTTGATTTCCAGCCACAAATTGGAATACGCAAACTCTTCGGTATGTCGAACATTGACGAAAACATCATACAAAACATCTGTACGTTCTATATCAACTTCAAATACCAACAGATTGTCGTAATACCATTCTCCTTGTTCGATGCTTCTATTTTCTTCAAATACGGCTCCTTCTCCACAAGCAGGCAACAACATTACCCATAATAGTAATGTTATTATCCAAATCTTTTTAAAGAAGCGATACTGTTTATTTCTTGTCATTCTTTGGTGGCACTTTTTTGTTATCAGATGACTTGTTTGGACCTCCTTCCTTGTTTGACTTGTTTTGAGGTGGTTTGTTTGACTT
>JAHDIA010000040.1:14794-16031 GCA_020631035.1 Chitinophagales bacterium
ACTTGTTTGGACCTCCTTCCTTGTTTGACTTGTTTTGAGGTGGTTTGTTTGACTTATTCTGTGGTGGTTTGTTTGACTTATTCTGTGGTGGTCTATTCGACTTATTCTGTGATGGTTTTCCCGATTTGTTTGGGGTCGTTCTAGACGATCTAGATTGTGTGGGTTTTCCTCCCTTGGACTGTGGTGGTTTGTTACTCGATTTTTTGGATGTCTGAGTCCTTGACTTTCCACTTCTACCATCTGTTTTCCCCCCCTTGCTTTCTGTACGATTGCCTTCTGATCTTCTGCTTTTAGAGGAGCGATTACTAGAAGAACGGCTGCTTTTGTTGCCTCGACCTCTTTTTCTCTTTTTCTTCAAATCAGGCAAATCTATTTGTTCTACTGTATCATAATCCACAGAACCATCCCCACCATTTTTAGCAGTAGGAATTTCTATATCGCTATAGTTTTTATCTCTTAGGCTTTCAGGGAAAACACCTTTTTTGTTCATTTCCAACACTTCTTTGACCCGATCAACAGACAAAACAATGAGTGGACTTTGTGGGATAAAATACCACATTTTTCTTTTAAAGATGTCCATCTTTGCCAAGCGAGCCACCCCACTTTTGATTTTTAATTCATCAGCGTATTTGGGAAAATCGTCCAGGGCATCTAGATAACTATCCAGTTCAAAATTGAGGCAACATTTCAAACGTCCACATTGCCCAGAGAGCTTACTCTGATTAATCGCCAAATGTTGGTAACGAGCAACGGTAGTATGTACTGTTTTAAAACGGGTCAACCAAGTGGAGCAGCACAATTCACGCCCACATGAACCAATACCACCTATTTTGCCTGCTTCGTGCCTTGGACCTATCTGACACATTTCAATTCTAGCCTTAAATTCCTTGGCATACACCTTAATCAATTCTCTAAAATCCACCCGGTCTTTGGCGGTATAATAAAAAATGATTTTTCGGCCATCTCCTTGGTACTCCACATCGCCAATCTTCATTTGCAATCCCATTTGCATTGCAATAACCCTAGAACGTACCATAATGTTGTGTTCTCTGGAGCGATACATTCGGGCTTTCTCTATGTCCTCATCATATGCCAAGCGAACAATACGGGTAATTTTGGGCGAATCTTCATTGATTTTTTTCTTTTTCAATTGTAGGCGTACCAATTCTCCACACAAGCTCACCACTCCCACATCTTGTCCATAATTGGTCTCTACCACAACAGTATCTCCCGTCAT
>JAHDIA010000040.1:16041-16479 GCA_020631035.1 Chitinophagales bacterium
AACTCACTTCAATGATGTTGAAGGTATCTCTTTCAGCCGACGAATTCAAATCCGACAACCAATCGTATGTATTCAATTTATTACAGCCTCCTGTCATACAATTCCCCTTGCTCCCACACCCACCAGGCTTGCCGTCTTTATTTACTGAACATGTTCCACATCCCATTTCACATATATATTGTACATCTATTCAATTGATTTATCTTTAATTTTTTGGACGGAATGGGCATTTTTCCAAACGATGGTTTCTCCCCGCTATCCGCTGCTATGGCGACGGCTTTATCTATTTCGGCATATTCTGTACAGACAAGGCATGCCTTGTCTCTACGTACCGCCACATACCACATAGGAAATGCCGCCATCCCGATGAAATCGGGACTATCGGGCGTATTTGGCATGTTCTGCCCTTCGTCGCATTAATTAATTGAAAATTCAAAA
>JAHDIA010000789.1 GCA_020631035.1 Chitinophagales bacterium
AAAAAAATGCAACAAATGAAAGTAAATCGCTTATAAGAAATTGACAATCAAAATATTATAAGTATATTTTTTGATTCACCAATCATTGATTACCACAGAAAAACGCAGAAAAATTGGGAAGAGATGCCTTGAACAAGTTAAGAATATCTTAAAAAGATTTTTTTCTTTGGGAAAATCATAAAAATTACAGAGTATTTAAGATACCTTGAAACGAAGGGCAAAGAGAAGCGATCCTACGCCTGATAGTAGTGGATATGGCGGCATTCCATTCGTGGCGTTATTGTGTTTGGTATGTGCGTAGCTTGTAGAGACGCACAGTCGTGCGTCTGTACTGGCGTGGCGGTGAATCGAAATATTTCCCCAATGCCGCCATAGTAGCGAATAGCGGGGACACCACATGCAAACGAAGCCCTCAACGTTCCGTCCAAATCCAAAACATCATTTCTATTTTTTGTATCTTTACCCACCAGAAAATCAAGAATTAAACACAAAATACATTATGGCTAAATTAGGAAACTACGTATTGGGCAGTTGGCTCGAAGGCGAGGGCGACGGAAAGCCACTATACAATTCAGTAACAGGCGAAGTCATTGCCACTGCTAGTACGCAAGGCTTGGATTTTGGAGATATATTGGAGTATGGGCGCAAAACAGGCAGCCCCGCCCTACGCAAATTGACCTTCCAACAAAGAGGCAATATGCTCAAAAAATTGGCATTGCACCTCACCAGAATCAAGGAGCAATTTTATGATGTCAGTTACCAAACAGGAGCCACCCGTGGCGATAGTTGGATCGACATTGAGGGGGGATTCGGTAATTTGTTCGCCAATGCTTCGCTACGTCGCAATTTTCCCAATCAGACCTTTCATGTAGATGGTGATCCCATTGATTTGTCTAGAGGCGGTTCGTTTATGGGACATCACATTATGGTGCCCAAACGTGGAGTGGCTGTACACATCAATGCCTTTAATTTTCCTATATGGGGAATGCTCGAAAAATGTGCCGTCAATTGGATGGCAGGTGTGGCAGCCGTAGTAAAACCAGCAACCGCTACCTCCTATTTGACAGAAGCGGTCGTTCGTGAAATCATAGCCTCGGGTATTTTGCCAGAAGGTTCTTTACAGTTGGTTTGTGGTTCGGCTCGTAGCATTTTGGATACAGTCGGTTCGCAAGATGTGGTGACCTTTACAGGTTCGGCAAGCGTAGGACGCCAATTGAAAGCACATCCTAGAATCATTGAAGAAGCGGTGCCTTTTAATATGGAAGCCGATAGTTTGAATTGTTCGGTTCTAGGAGAAGATGCGGTTCCTGGAACACCCGAATTTAAATTGTTTGTCAAGGAAGTCCGCAAAGAGATGACCGTCAAATGTGGGCAAAAATGTACGGCGATTCGTCGAATATTTGTACCAGAACATTTGGTCGAAGATGTACAAATTGCCCTAGGAAAAGAATTGGGTCGAGTGTCTATTGGTAATCCCAAACTCAAGGAGGTGCGTATGGGCGCATTGGCAAGTAAGGCACAAGTGGAGGAAGTAAAGGAACGTGTGGCAGAGTTGCGCAAAACAGCCGAATTGGTTTATGGGGGAACAGATGCCATTGACTTGGTCGAAGCTGATTTTGACAAGGGAGCCTTTTTGAGTCCGATTTTGTTGATGGAAAAAAGTCCATTTGAAAATAGAGCCGTTCACGAAGTCGAAGCCTTTGGTCCAGTAAGTACCATTATGCCTTACAAAGATTTAGACGAAGCCATAGAGTTGGCACAAATGGGCAAGGGTTCGCTCTGTTGTTCGATTGCTACTTACGATGATTCAATTGCCCGTGAATTTGTGGTTGGAGCTGCGAGTCACCACGGTCGTATTTTGGTTTTGAATCGTGAAAATGCCAGACAGAGTACGGGACACGGTTCCCCTTTGCCATACCTCGTTCATGGTGGACCTGGTAGAGCAGGTGGAGGCGAAGAAATGGGCGGTATGCGTGGCATCAAACACTATTTACAACGTTGTGCCATTCAAGGAACACCAACAACCATTACGGCAATCACAGGAGTATATCAAGCAGGAGCCAAATACATTGAGGCACCCAAGCATCCATTCCGTTATCACTTCGAGGACATTCAGGCAGGAATGTCAATTTTAACCCACAAGCGGACCATAACAGATAGCGACATTCAAAACTTTGCCAATTTGACTTGGGATGTGTTTTATGCACATACCGATATTACCTCATTGGATGGGACCATTTTTGAGAAGCGTGCAGCACATGGTTATTTCTTATTGGCAGCCGCAGCAGGTTTGTTTGTCAGTCCTGCCAAAGGACCAGTAGGAGCGAATTATGGCTTGGATGAATGCCGTTTTATCCGTCCGATTTATCACGATGATACCATTCAGGTTCGATTGACTTGTAAGGAAAAAGTAGAGCGAGACAGCAAAGGCAAAGAGCATCCATCGGGTGTGGTCAAGTGGTATGTCGAATTGTTTGACCAAGAAAACGAACTGGTGGCTTTTGCGACGATTTTGACTTTGGTAATGAAAAAATCTCCTTTCTTTGATTACAGTATTGACAAGACTAAGGAGTTGTTGTTGGGCTTGACAGAAGAAACAAAACCAGAGTGGGG
>JAHDIA010000790.1 GCA_020631035.1 Chitinophagales bacterium
TACACATTCCCTTTTGCGAAATGCGTTGTGGCTTTTGCAATTTGTTTACAATGGCGAATCCAAAAGGAGAAATGGAAAACCCCTACTTGCCCGCCCTAGAGCGTCAAGCCGAAATTGTCGCCAATGCATTGGGAGACAAGAGCCAATTTGCCAGACTTGCCATTGGTGGGGGAACGCCCAGTTTTTTAAGTATAAAAGACTTGGAAAAAATGTTCTCCATCATTCATCAAACAATGGGGGTTGGACAAAGTGGCATTCCTGCTTCGATGGAAACTTCACCTAAGACCATCACTGCCGAAAAACTGGCATTGATGAAAGCCCAAGGCATTAACCGAGTGAGCATTGGCATTCAAAGCTTTCGAGAAGAAGAAGTCAAACAACTGGGACGCCCACAAAAAAACAGCGAAGTCAAACGAGCTTTGCATTTAATCAAAGACGCCAATATCCCGATTTTAAATATAGATTTGATTTACGGAGGACATACCCAAACGCCCGAATCTTGGATCAATTCTTTAGATACTTGCATTGATTGGCATCCCGAAGAAATCTTTTTGTATCCTTTGTATGTGCGTCCTTTGACGGGGCTTGGTCTCAAGGACAAAGAATGGTCAGATTTTCGATTGCAATTGTATAGAATGGGCCGAGATTATTTGTTGGACAATGGTTATGAGCAAATCACTATGCGTATTTTTCGCCGTTGGGATATGCCCGATTTTAAAGCTCCTGCCTACAACAGCCCCGAAGATGGAATGGTGGGTTTGGGTGTAGGGGCAAGATCCTATACCCGTACCTTGCATTATAGTTCAGACTATGCGGTAGGACGCAAGGGCGTCAAAAACATCATAACGGATTACAACCAAGCAAGCGACGATTTTTTTGCCAAGGTTCATTATGGTACGCACTTATCCGAAGAAGACCAAAGACGTAGGTATGTCATTAAATCTTTACTAGAGGGAAAACATTTAAATTTAAAAAACTATCAAAACTTCTTCAATAGCAATGCTTTCGACGACTTGCCACAATTGCACGAATTATTTGATTTAAATTTAGTAGACCAAATCAATGACTATCTTATCCTCAATCCACAAGGAATCGAACTATCCGATGTGATTGGTCCCTGGCTCTATTCCAAAGCAACCGAAGATTTAATGAAAAAGGTAAAATTGGTCTAATAAGATAATGTCCCTTCGAGCGCAGTCGAGAAGGCTATGACATGAGAAACGACTAAACTTTCAGTATATGCTCTACATAAAATAAACAAGGCAAACCCTTAGGAAACAAAAATGAAAAAAACCTGGAACATACTATACCGAGGCTCCCTCTCAAGCTGCAACTACGCTTGTGACTACTGCCCCTTTGCCAAAACCAAAAACACCAGAGCAGAACTGGCAAAAGACAGAGCAGACTTAGAACGTTTTGTTGCTTGGGTCGAAGGACGAAGCGAAACCATTGGCATCTTGTTTACCCCTTGGGGCGAAGGACTGATTCGCAAATATTACCAAGAAGCGATGACCACCCTTAGCCACTTGCCCAATGTCTACCGAGTTGCCATACAAACCAATCTGTCCTGCCCTACTCGATGGATGGAGAAAGTCAACAAAGAAAGCTTTGCACTTTGGACGACTTACCACCCGACTGAAATTAGTCGGGAAAAATTTGCGGCAAAATGTGCCCAGCTCGACCAAATGGGCATTCGTTACAGTGTGGGCTTTGTCGGATTAAAAAGTCAATTAAATGAGTTATCTTTATTGCGTCAGTCATTGAATCCAAAGGTGTATTTGTGGGTCAATGCCTACAAGCGAGAACCCAATTACTACACCACCGAAATGATTGAGGAAATCGAAGCGATTGATCCCTTGTTTGCATACAACAACCAATACCATCCGAGCAAGGGCGAAAAGTGTCAAGCGGGACACACCACATTTACGGTTGATGGATCGGGCAATGTTCGCCGTTGTCATTTTATCAAAAACAAAATCGGCAACATTTATCAAGCCAATTTTGAGAGCAACTTATACGAGCGAAATTGTAGCAATGTCACTTGCGGCTGCCACATTGGATACGTTCATATGGATAAATTAAAATTGTACGAAGTTTATGGAAAAGGCGTGTTGGAGCGCATACCCAAAAAGAATGTAGAGTTACGAATGTAGAATTACGAATGGCAAGCTATTCTAAACTCGTAATTCTACACTCTAAACTCAAAAGATTCACAATTATTTTGGTGCAACGTCATTGGTTTATGGCTGCGTGTACTCTGGTTAACCAACGCATACTTTATGCTTCGTACAAGCGTTCATCCACCCGCTCATCCGACGCTTTTTTTTTAATTGTGAATTATGAATATTCGTAGAGACGTTGCATGCAACGTCTACCAACGTAGCGATGCATCCATATTCCCCCAATACGCCATAGAAATGTATAGCGGGTACACAATTTAAGACAAAGCCCCAAATGCGCCATTCAAATAAATAAGGTTCTGATCCTCCAGGCTCACTACAGCACTCGGGTTTGCTGTTCCAGCCGGGCATACCTTAGGGCCAAAGGCAGGGTTTCCGTATTGCGCCTCAAACTTTGCCTGGGCAATCTCATCATAGCTCTGTGCTAT
>JAHDIA010000041.1 GCA_020631035.1 Chitinophagales bacterium
TAAGGGATTGTTTGAATTATAAGCTAAAAAGTTTTGTAAACGTCAATTATTATACAACTATTGGGCTTTTATGTTGGGAAATATATTTTTTTTATTAAATTAACGGTAATATTTTACAACAACAAAAGCTGGGGGGCTTATGAAAAAATGGACGTTTCTATTTTGCTTTTTGTGCCTAGTGGTTCAAGGGCAACAACAATATCAAGATTATATTGGTAATGGGCATCATTTGGGGGTAAGTGTTAGTACCAGTAGCAATTTACAAGCATCTGATGGATTCAATACTGTTAGTGGTATTGGAAAAATGCCCGATTTGGAATCAGCCTCTAGGTTTTTGGGTCAAGCCACTCTGGGAGCTGACTATGAAACCATAGAAGACTTGACTCAAACAGGTATCTCACAATGGATAGAGGAACAATTCAATGAACCTGCTTTCCCATTTTTGACCCACCTTGATGATACTTTGACGCCAGCCGCTTACCTCTCTCATGTCAATGCTGGAGAAAACCCAGCAGATTTTGGTATTTGGGAATATTTTCGTTTCGTTTGGTGGGAATCCATTATGACAGGAAATGATTTATTGCGAGATAGAGTTACCTTGGCATTGAGCGAAATATTTGTTATTTCATCACGCTCAGATTTATATGATTATACAGAGGGTGTGTGTGATTATTACGAAATGTTACACCAAAATGCTTTTGGCAATTATCGGGATTTGCTCTATGATGTTACAATGCATCCAGCAATGGGCAATTATCTTAGTCATTTGAACAATCCCAAATCCAACCCATTGGCCAATACATTCCCCGATGAAAACTATGCTCGTGAAGTGATGCAATTGTTTTCGATTGGTTTGTATGAACTAAACCAAGACGGTAGCCGAAAGTTGGATGCCAATGGCGATTTTATACCAACCTATGACAATGAAGACATTCGAGAGTTTGCCAAAATCTTTACAGGACTTGGAGCAGCTAAATGGTCCCGACACGCCATCGAGGAAGATACGACCAATTGGGGACCTGTACCTTTTGGTGCTTGCCTCTGGTGTACGGATTTGACTCTGCCTATGAAAATGTTTGAAGAAGAACACGAGCCAGGTACCAAATACTTGCTTAATGGACAGATTGTTCCAACAGGACAAACAGCTATGGAAGACATCAATGATGCCATAGACAATTTGTACAATCATCCCAATGTCGGGCCTTTTATTGGAAAATTGCTCATTCAACGTTTGGTTAAGTCCAATCCTTCTCCCGAATACATTTTTAGAGTGGCAGGAGCCTTCAATGACAATGGCAGTGGGGTGAGGGGAGATTTACAAGCAGTCATTCGAGCGATTTTACTAGATCCAGAAGCGCGTGATTGTAGTTGGATTGACGTAATGGACCACGGTATGTTGCGTGAACCCATTGTTCGTTATACCCACGCTGTTCGTGCCTTTAATGCATCCAACAGTTCTGGGCGTTTCTACAATTGGGCAGGTTATTTTGAAGACGAACAATTGCAACACCCAATGAACTCGCCAAGTGTGTTCAATTTCTTTTTACCCGATTATCAACCATTGGGCATGGTTGCCGATTTGGATTTGGTGGCTCCCGAATTTCAGATATTTAACTCTGCTACCTCTTTGAGTTATGTCAACCTCAATCGTGCCTATTTTAATTGGGACTATGTTTTTGATGATTTTGTTGGGTGGTATCCCGACCGAAACAATCCACCAGCAGGTTATCAAACCAGCCTGGATATGTCCGATGAAGAAGGGCTGATTACCGCTCCTTATGGCTCAGTCTTTCTAGATGCCGAAATCGAAGAATTGATTGATCGACTAGACATCATTCTGACCCACGGTAATTTGTCCGAAAACACCAAGCAAGTGATTCGAGATACGGCAGATGGTTTATATGCTGATCCTTGGGCGATTACTCGCTTTACAGCTTGGATCATTATGATTTCACCTGATTATGCTGTAATGAAATAGTTGGGTCAAAAGGATTCAAGCTGTAAACTTTTTGTTGCAAGGTTTTTTATGGGCGACTCTCCCCGTTTCAGACTCGCACCTACTGGTTTACTTTTCATGTTTTGTCGGCACTATTCGCTCATCCTTCCCCATACGCCACGCTGCAACACATTATTTACAGCAAGAAAGGACTTGTTTACAACAATTTAAAAACAAAGACAAATGAAACATCATCATCATAAAAATAAAAAATGGTCTCGTCGTAATTTCTTAGGAACAATGAGTTGCGCTGCTTTGGGGAGTACAACTCTCTTGTCATCACTAATGGATTTAAAACTGGCAAGTGCAATGGCGGCATCAAGCCCTTATCCCTTAAACAATTACAAAGCTTTGGTTTGTATTTTATTGGCAGGTGGCAACGACTCTTACAATATGTTGGTACCTCGTGGGGCAGGAGAGTATGCCGAATATGCAGCCATTCGTTCAACCCTTGCTTTGCCACAAGGAGATTTATTGCCCATTACTCCTAGTACGAGTGATGGCAAATTATATGGCTTACATCCTTCAATGCCCGAAGTACAACAATTGTTTGGAGATGGCAATCTAGCCTTTGTCTCCAATGTTGGTACACTAATAGAACCAACAATCAAGTCGCAAGTAGAAAGCAATACTGCTAAACTGCCTTTGGGTTTACTGTCCCACTCAGATCAAATCCAACAATGGCAAACCTCTATTCCACATCAACGTTCTGCATTGGGCTGGGGTGGACGTATGGCAGACATCCTTCAAAGCCTCAATACCAATCAGCAAGTTTCAATGAGTATCTCAATGTCTGGGAACAATTTGTACCAATCAGGGGCGGCGACTACTGCTTATTCGGTAGACCCTGCTGAAGGTCAAGGTAAGAGTATTTGGGGCTATGGCAATACAGCCGACGGATGGGATATGTTGCGGACCAATGCAGTTGACAACTTAATGTCTCAAACTTATCAAAATATATTTGAACAGACCTATGCCAATACCATCAAAGATTCTCAAGCAGCGTCGGATATGTTCAATGCAGCCATTGGCTCTATTACGCCTTTGACTTCTACATTCTCTGACAATGGTTTGTCAAGCAGTATGGAAATGATCGCCAAAACCATCTCGGCTCGGAATGCTCTAGGGGCTTGTAGACAAACCTTCTTTGTGGTATATGGTGGATGGGATCACCACGACGAAGTCATCAACAATCAAGCAGCTATGTTGGCAGTAGTCAGTACGGCTATGAAAGAATTTTACGATGCCACTGTTGAATTAGGCTTAGAAAATGATATTACAACCTTTTCTATTTCGGACTTTGCTCGAACGCTGACTTCCAATGGAAATGGGTCTGACCATGCTTGGGGAGGAAATGCAATGGTGATGGGTGGTGCAGTCAATGGTGGAGACATTTATGGAACCTATCCCGATTTGTATGCTGGCAATCCACTTGATTTGGAAAGAGGGGTGCTAATTCCCACCACTTCTGCTGATGAATACTTTGCAGAATTGGCATTGTGGTTTGGCGTCAGCCCAAGTGACTTGCCTTTGATTTTTCCCAATATTGGTAATTTTTATTCGACCACCTCAAGCAATCCGCCACTAGGATTTTTGCTATAAAATTTAAAAGTTATGTTGACGAAAGTAACAGATATATTGACAATTATTCTAGGGCTGTTTGTGGTACAAAATATGGCAGCCCAATGCCTTACAGATGGGCATTCAAATGTAGGAGGCGATGCCTGGATTTCGTGTCAAACCAGTCCGAATCCCAACGCTGTTAGAGGAAGTAGTCACTGGATTCATTACGATTTTGGTGCTCCTTATTTTTTAGGAGATACACAAATATGGAATGGCAATGAAATAGGAGAGACTGACCGAGGCATCAAAGATGTCGTTATTGATTATTCGATGGATGGCACTACTTGGACAGAGCTAGGAACTTTTCAATTTGATCAAGCACCAGGCACCAACGATTATTTGGGCTTTACAGGTTCCAATTTCAATGGTATAACAGCACAGTATGTATTGCTAACGGTATTGACTACTTGGGGAGATAATTACTGTGCCTCTCTTGCAGAAATTAAATTTAACATTGCCCCCACAGTTAAGGCAACATTGGACTTAAATGTATTCTTGGAGGGACCCTATGATACCAATGGAACAATGACAACTTTTCTAGGAAATTTAATTCCATTAACACAGCCTTACAATGTCGCTCCGTACAATTATGCTGGCAATGAAACCCTTCCAAGTGTTCCTAGCGATATGGTCGATTGGGTACTGGTGGAGGTCAGAAGTGGAACGCCCAATTTATCGGGTAGTAGAGGTACCTTTACCATTACGACCAAAGCGGGAGTTTTACATGTCGATGGAAGCATTACCGACCAATTTGGCAGTCCCTTACAATTTGATTTAATCGAAAATGATGAGTATTACTTCTGTATCCGCCACCGAAATCATTTAGATGTTTTAACTGCGAATGCTCTAACAGCAACTAGCAATATATCATTTGATTTTACCGCAAATGTCAACCAAGCCTTTGGAACACAACAACTAAAATTAAGTACGGACAACAAAGCAATGATGTTGGCAGGCGAATTCAATCAAGATGGAACCATACAAACCACCGACTACGACCAATGGAAAGAAACCCCTGCAGTATTGAGTACTTACAATCAAGCAGATGGAAATCTAGATGGAACGGTCCAAGTAACCGATTACGATCAATGGCACCCCAATCGTTCTAAATTGGGCATAGCAGAAATAGGATTTTAATGAATCGAAAATTTACGATATAAGATTCAAAATTTTGAATCTTATATCGTACAGACAATCCCGATTTTCGGGATGTCTCCACATACCACTATGCAAAAAACGTAGAACGAATCTTATATCGTACAGACAATCCCGATTTTCGGGATGTCTCCACATACCACTATGCAAAAAACGTAGGACGAAGCGGATGGATAAACACTTATACGAAGCCTAAAGCATGCGCCCGATAACCAGACCAAAACGCAGCCATGAAAGACGCACATTGCCCCATAATTGCAATTATGTAATTAAGTTGATTATGTTAAAGCTATACTCAATTAACCCAATTACTCAATCAACCAATCCCCAAGAACAGGAACCACATAGACAACTCACAACGTCAATATCCCTAATCTTAAATTTTAAATCTTCAATCTTCAATAACCTCAAACTCCGTCTCCAACACATCTCTAGAATTACCACCCACAAAAACTTTAAACTGACCAGGCTCTGCTGCCCACTCATTGTTTAAATTGTAGAATGCCAAATCCTTTTCGGTCAAAGTAAATTTAACTTTTTTTGATTCTCCTGGCTTTAACATTACTTTTTTAAATGCCTTGAGTTGCTTGACAGGGCGGGTGATGCTACCTACCAAGTCTCGAATGTATAATTGAACAGTTTCAACACCTTCTACCGAACCACTATTTTTGACAGTTACACTCACTTCAATTCGATCACTCAATGAAACTTTCTCACTCGAAACATTTAGGTCTGAATACTTGAAGTTAGCATAGCTCAAACCAAAACCAAATGGGAAAAGTGGGGCGTTGGATTCATCGGTATAGTGCGACCAGAAAACCATATTGTCAGGTGACTTGGTGGGACGTCCAGTGTTTTTATAATTGTAGTACAGAGGCATTTGCCCAACCGAACGAGGGAAAGAAACAGGCAATTTTCCTGTTGGATTGTAGTCACCAAACAGAACGTCTGCAATGGCATTACCAGCCTCCGAACCCAAGTGCCACGCCTCAACAATGGCAGGTACATTTTCGGCAGCCCAAGGAATCGCCAATGGACGACCATTCATCAAAACCAATACCATATTTTGATTGACTTCGTAGACAGCTTCTAGCAATGCTTGTTGGAGTCCAGCCAATTCAATATCGGCTTGGCTACGTCCTTCACCTGACTGCCAACATTCTTCGCCCAAGGCAATTACCACAATTTCTGATTTTTTAGCCAATTCGATGGCTTCCTCAAAACCCGATTTATCTTCTTTTTCAATCGCCAATTCATACAAAAATGCTCGTTTATTGTCATCACTTCCAATCTTACAACCTTTGGCAAATGGAACATCTTTTCCCAAAACATTTTGCAAACCTTCTAGTAGAGATACAGCCGAGTTGGTTTCACCATGCGCTCTCCAATTGCCTATAGGCGTATCCTTATCATTGCCCAATGGACCAATCACTGCAATGCCTTTTTGGTCTTTTTTGAGAGGCAAAAGATTGTTCTCATTTTTGAGCAATACAATGGATTTCTTGGCAACATCTCTGGCTATTGCCAAATGCTCTTTGGTATAAATGGTTTCTTTTTCTCTAGTCTCATCACAATATTTATAGGGATCATCAAACAAGCCCAATAGGTATTTAACTCGAAGAATCCGACGAACAGCATCGTCGATAACTGCTTCTTTAACATCACCATTTTCGACCAATTCTTTTAAGTGATAGACATAGGCTCTAGATTCCATATCCATATCGCTCCCTGCAATAGCAGCCAATTTGCCAGCGTGCTTAAGATCTTTTGCATAACCATGCGCCATCATCTCACCAATGGACCCCCAATCAGATACCACAAAACCTTTATAGTCCCATTTGCCTTTTAAAATATTTCGTTGCAAATGAATGCTAGCAGTAGCGGGTATGTGGTGAATTTCATTAAAGGCATTCATAAAAGTAGCCACCCCAGCATCAACACAGGCTTTAAAAGGGGGGAGAATGGTATTTTGTAGGGTCAATTCGCTTAAATCGGCAGTGTTGTAATCTTTGCCACTTTCGGCAAATCCATAGGCGGCAAAATGTTTGGCGCAAGCAGCAATGGTATTGTCTGCCGATAAGTCAGTGCCTTGAAATCCTTTGACTCTAGCTGCTGCAATCAAGGAGGCAAGATAAGGGTCTTCGCCTGCTCCTTCCATTACCCGTCCCCAGCGAGCATCCCTAGAGATATCAACCATTGGGGCAAAGGTCCAATTAACCCCAGCAGCAGCAGCTTCAATAGCTGAAACTCTGGCAGACGATTCAATCGCACTCAAGTCCCAACTTGCCGACTCTCCCAATGGAATGGGAAACATCGTTTTATAACCGTGAATAACATCATATCCAAAAACAAGCGGAATACCCAAACGGCTGTTGTCAACGGCTAATTTTTGTGCTTCTTTAACTGATTTGACAGAAGTGACATTGAGCATAGAACCCACCTGACCATTTTTTAGTTGAGTGTAACGTTCTTTGTTGTAGTCATCCTCAGGCATAGGACCTGTAACATCCCAACTACCGTTGTATTGGTTCATTTGCCCAATTTTTTCTTCAAGGGTCATTTTCTCCAATAAAGCATCAACTTTTTTCTCGATTGTGGGATCAATGAGTTCAGTTTGTGCCATAACATAGCAATTTGTCAATAAAACCAGAAAGTAGGCTAGGCATTTGTATATAAACTTCATATTCATTGTTTATAAAATTTATTTGGCAATTATTACCAAGGTCATTTTGAGCTATAAGATACAAAAGAATCTGCTAAAAATATCTTTTAGTGTCTTTTTTACAATAAGAAATTCTTTTAAGCCTATTTTGTTGAACAAATCTTTAAGTTTTTACCCATATTGATGCACTAAATCTTAGTAATTCCTTTGGAATAGCTATGCTAAAATTTAATTATATGTAGGCCAGTCTACAAAGCAAATCACCAAGTCTCATATCAGTAATTTGATGCTTGATAAGCATTGTTTTTGAAATGTTAAAGACATTATTTTAGATAATGATGTTTAATAACTAACATTTGTTTGTTTAAATACGTATTTCACTAACCTTTCTGTCATTTTTTTGTAAATATGTTATGCGTTTTTTTCAACTACATCTTAAAATACTTAATGAAAAAGTTAATCTTAGTTTTTGTGTTGGGTTTGCTAGGGCAATTTGTGTTGGCTCAACCTGTCCTTGATTTTTTAGGACAAAAAACATACAGTGGCGAAGGAAGTGATATTTGGGGCTATGCAGCCAATGGACAAGAATATGCTTTGATGGGATTGACCAATGGTTACTCTATTGTGGACGTGACAGATCCCACCAATCCAAATGAATTGCATTTTGTTCCTGGTTCTTGGACTTATTGGAGAGATTTTAAAACCTATGGAACCTATGCTTACTTGGTAAACGAAGCAGGTGGTGGACTTGAAATCATTGATTTGAGTGGTTTGCCTGGTTCTATCAGTTCAAATTTTTGGACGGGTGGTTCTTTCCAAGGAAACAATTACAATGTTAGTACCGTTCACAACATTTTTATAGATGAAAATGGAATTGGCTACTTGGTAGGGGGCAATTTTGCAGGTGGAGGTGCCTTAATGATCGACATTGCTGCCAATCCTACAAACCCTAGTATCGTTGGTGTATACAGCAATGAGTATGTACACGATATTTATGTAAGAGGAGACACTATGTGGAATGCTGAGGTTTATGAAGGAAGAGTAGCAGTATTTGACATTTCAGATAAAACCAATCCAGTTCAATTAGGGGCATTCTTTACACCCAACTATACAGCACACAACTGTTGGTTGTCTAATGATGGAAACTATATGTTTACAACTGATGAGACAAGTGGAGGAAAAGTGGGGATATTCGATGTTTCTAATTTGAATAATGTGTCTCTTATAGATACTTATTTACCAGATCAAGGGACTGGAGCGTTTCCACACAATACTTTCGTACATGGCAATTATCTATATACAGCCTACTACTCAGATGGTGTCACTGTAGCCGATATTAGCGACCCAACCAATTTGTTTGAGGTAGATGCTTATGATACTGCCCCTGGCTATTCAGGTGGAGGTTTTAATGGTGCTTGGGGTGTTTATCCATATTTGCCTTCAGGCAATGTATTGGTTGCAGACATCGAACAAGGCTTGTACATTTTAGGCGATCCCAATGGAGGACAATCTTCATTGGGACCAGCAGAAGTCAGCTTAAAAGTATATTTAGAAGGACCTTATTTGAACAATGGAACCATGGATGCACGTTTGGGTAGTCTAATTCCTTTAAATCAACCCTACAATGACGCGCCTTACAATTATACAGGAACAGAAACTTTGACATCTGTTCCTCCCAGTATGATTGATTGGGTACTGGTCGAAGCAAGAACAGGTACACCATCACTGTCTGGTTCAAGAAACACCACCACTGTCGAAACCCAAGCCGCCATTCTATTGGCGAGTGGAGCGATTGTTGGTACAGATGGCACTCCATTAAAATTCCAAAACTTTACAGAAGGAGATGATTACTATTTTTGTGTCAGACACAGAAATCATTTAGATGTATTAAGTGCTACTTCTATTACTGGTGCAGCTACAATGGCTTTTGATTTTACAACCAATAGCTCTAAAGCATTGGGAACAGCTCAATTGCAGACAATGGCAGATGGCAAAGCTGCTATGTTCGCAGGAGAATACAATGTAGATGGAAGTATTCAAAATACAGATAAAGATACATGGAGAGTAGCACCAGCCATTCTCAATGACTACAATTACAATGATGGCAATTTAGATGGCGCAGTACAGGTTACCGATTATGATACTTGGTACCCCAACAGAGCCAAAATAGGCATCGCTGAAATTAACTTTTAAGAAGCTAATTTACTTATAAAATAAAAAAACGGACAAGCTTAGCTTGTCCGTTTTTTTTATTTCATTTCTTTTCACTTTTATAATGATTGATTTTGACCTTCCAAACTCCATTGTGTTTCTCCAATAAATAAAACTGATTATTCAACTCATCATAGATGAATGGGTAATCATTGAGTTCCATTGCATACCACCGCAAATACCAATACTCTCTCGTATGCACCTCAGCCTCCTGTTCACCATAGCGAATGACCTTCGATTCCAACAATTCATAATGAGAAGGATTGAGAGCATTGTTAATAACCCACTTTTTCTGTACATGTAAATTTAAAATGTGAAATATACGTTTGTAAGCAGGACCATCTTGCACAAAATATTTCAGTAACTCATCATTTTCAACATTAGGCAAACGCTTATAAGCTGCAAATTCAGCAGTGAGGGCTTGTGAGACACAATCGATAATATCGGCATTTTCTTCTGCTTTTACTTCATCAATATATTGTGCTGCAAAAGCAAGCCAATCTATATAACCATTGTAAATACACAATTTATTTAAGGTCTTCAATCGACGGGCATCTATACTAACAGGAATGGTATAACCATGCTTAAAAATGCGTTCCAAAGTACTCACAGAAATATTGATGCCCAGTTCTCGCTTATCATCCTCTGATAGCAAAGAACTGTCTTGCAAAACTTGTGCAATGGACGCTGCCAACAATTCAAAATCTCCCTGTCGCCATAGTTTGATAGACTTAGGTAAATTGAGTTTTTCCAAGTGAGAATTGGATAGCGTAATTCTTTTTAACTTTTCAAATATGATGTTGTTGCTTGACATGTCAAAACTGTTGTTAACAGGCTCTAAAAATGTTCATAACTTATAAACAAGATATGAACGCTTTTTTACTTGCAAAAAAAGAACAAAGATATTTACTTTGGTTCATTGATAATTTTTGGAGGGTGATTCTTGAACAAATTTAGGGAGCCACAGGCGACTGGATAGCTTGTTTAAGAATCAGCTCTCTTTAGCAAAAATTATCAAAGAACATTTACTTTAAGCATTCAAAATTCAGGAGGGCAACGCTGACAATTGAAAATCAATACACTGAAATACAGTTTTACCCTATTCTGAGTGTTATAGCTCTGGTTGTCTACAAAACCCTATTTGTAGGCAACCTTTTTTTACACCCCCCCAAAATTAAATTCAAATATCTATTTGGTTCTATCAGTTTTAGATAATTTATAACTTAACTTATACCTGCCAAAAATAAAACAATCATTGAATATATTTGAACGGAACGCTGATTTTTCAACCGAAATCGTCTCCCCGCTATCCGCTACTATGGTGGCGAACGCATTTTACCATATTTATTGGGAAATTCCGTACAGACAAGATCTGCCTTGTCTCCACCTACCAATATGCGCCACCATATTCACTACTATCGGGCGTATTTTCGCATCTTTTCGCTTTTCATCGTTTCTTGCTACCATCCGCTACACCCTTTGCTTTTGTATACCTTTTCCAATAAATTATATTAAAATCTTAAACAAAATTGAATCGAATATTGTATCTTAATCAAGAAATCTAAAGAGAAATCGATAATCATTAAACACAAAACTTGGAAAAAAAACAAATTGCCATCTTGGGTTCAACAGGTTCCATTGGCACACAGGCACTAGAAGTAATTAATGAACATCCCGATGATTTTGAGGTGCTAGTCTTAACAGCTAACTCAAATGCAGACTTGCTCATTCAACAAGCACTCCAATTTGTCCCCGATACGGTGGTCATTTGTGATGAAAGCAAATATCAATACGTCAACGAAGCATTGAGCAGCAAACACATCAAAGTATATGCAGGACAAGAAGCATTGACTCAAGTGGTCGAACATGCTGATATAGACATTGTTTTAACCGCTTTGGTGGGATATGCAGGATTGGAACCCACCCTCAATGCCATCGAACATGGGAAATCCATTGCATTGGCAAACAAAGAAACCTTGGTCGTCGCTGGAGAACTCGTCACGACTGCTGCTCGACAAAAAGGAGTCAACATTTATCCTGTAGACTCTGAACACTCTGCAATCTTTCAATGTATGGCAGGAGAATGGCAAAATCCCATCGAAAAAATATACCTCACCGCTTCTGGAGGACCATTTCGTGGCAAAAGCCGCCTAGAACTAGAACAAGTCACCAAGCAACAAGCCCTCAAGCATCCCAATTGGTCCATGGGAGCCAAAATCACCATCGACTCGGCAAGTATGATGAACAAAGGCCTAGAGGTCATTGAAGCCAAATGGCTCTTTGGACTCAAAAATGAACAAATAGATGTCATCGTTCATCCACAATCCATCATACATTCCATTGTACAATTCCAAGATGGCTCTATGAAGGCACAAATGGGACTACCCGATATGAAATTACCCATTCAATATGCGATGACCTACCCCAAAAGACTATCTTCCTCTTTTCCCAGATTTAACTTTTTGGATTATCCAAGTCTAACTTTTGAAAAACCCGACTTGGCAACTTTTCGCAATCTACAATTGGCATTCGATGCCTTAGAAAAAGGCGGCAATATGCCCTGCATTTTAAACGCAGCCAATGAAGTGGTGGTACAAGCCTTTTTAGAAGACAAAATGGGCTTTTTACAAATGTCCGATGTCATTGAAGAATGTATGAATGCCATTGCATTTATTCAAAAACCACAACTAGAAGATTACAAGAAAACAGATTGGGAAAGTCGCCAAAAAGCTTTAGATTTGGTTAATCAACAAGGTTCTTTCACAATTTTTGGAAAGTAATTCTTAAACAAAAATTGTCAAAGAACCATCAATAAAATATGAAAATATGAAACATTGTTTTTACCTTTTGATTAGTTTTTTGCTTTCAAGCCTTGTATTAAATGCCCAACAAAAGGATAATTCAGGAGAAGTAAATGAAACAACAAAAGAAGTAATAGAAGAAAAAGATACAAAAGAGGATGAGGATATATATATGGTAGTAGAACAAATGCCTGAATTTATAGGAGGACTTGATTCACTTATGCGTTTTTTTATTAATAACCTAGAGTATCCTCCTGCAGCCAAAGATTACGGCATTAAAGGGCGATGTATTGTATCTTTTACTGTTGAAAAAGATGGAAGTGTAACAGATGTGGAAGTATTAAGAGACATTGGAGCAGGCTGTGGAGCTGAAGCCAAAAGAGTGGTGGAAACAATGCCCAATTGGAAGCCTGGCAAACATAGAGGTAAGATAGTAAGAGTTCGATACAATTTACCTGTTCAATTTGAAAATAGACCCAAAAGGAAGCCCAAAGTAAGCAAAACATATCCTACCATCGTCGAAAAAATGCCCGAGTATCCAGGTGGACGAGACGCTATGTACGAGTTTTTGGATGCCAATTTGGAATATCCAGCCGAAGCACTCACCCAAAAAGTAGAAGGCTTTGCCATAGTTGAAGTACTCATTGATGAAACGGGTAAGTTTGAAACCATCGAAATAGTAGAAAGCCCAGGTGGAGCTTGTGGAGAAGAAGCCAAACGCTTGGTCGAAATGATGCCCCAATGGACCCCAGGCTACGAAAAAGACGAAGCTGTAAAGGTTTTATACAAAATACCCATCGAATTTGACCCCAAACGATACAAACGAAACCAAAAGAAAAAGTAGGGGCAGACCTATGTGTCTGCCCCCACGAAACAGGCGTATGTAAGGGCAGTGCCTTGTGCCTGCCCCCACGAAACGGGCGATACCTATGTGTCTGCCCCACAAAACAGGCGTATCTGTAGGGGCAGCGCCTTGTGCCTGCCCCACGAAACGGGCGATACCTATGTGTCTGCCCCACAAAACAGGCGTATGTAAGGGCAGTGCCTTGTGCCTGCCCCACGAAACGGGCGATACATCCCACATCGGTATATACCAATGCGTCTGCCCCATAAAGCAGACGAAAAAAACGTCCCCACAAAGCCACCCAACAAAATAACCTACGCCTGATTGCAGCGAAAAGCCTTGTAGAGACGTTGCACGCAACGTCTACAAGCTTGTAGCGAAAAGCAGGGAGACCCGAAAGTTTGAAAAACCAGCATTCCGTCCCAAAAAGCAACAAAGACAATACCTTTTCCACAAAAAAATCGTAAATTAAACCCATTATTTAACCCATATGTAGATTAATTCAATCAGTTTTTTATATGAAAACCAATATTTATTCGATTTTTTGCATTTTTTGCTTTATATTTCTAGTAGCTTGTCAATCAAATACCAACAAATCGGCTGATTATGTTCCGTCTAAAAAGAAAGTAGAGGGCAAATACAAGGCAGGAAATTATCCAACAAGCCCTGTAGTCGATGCAAAGGATATCAAGTATCAAGACGAAAATGGCAACCGATTGGCATACAAAGAGGGAGAGAAATTTACAGGAATTTCTGAATCCAAACTATCAAATGGAGTTAAATTGTCTTCAGAAACCTTTGTAAGTGGTGTAAAAAAAGGACCTTACAAAATTTGGTATGCCAATGGCAATTTGATGAAAGAAGGAACCCTAGTAGGCTTCAAAGGAGACAAAGAAGATGGATTGTACAAAGAATATTATGAAGGGGGAGAGTTGAAATATGAGTATCACTACGAAAAAGGACGCAAAGTTGGAACTTGGAAGTCGTGGTACGAAAATGGTCAACAGTGGACACAAAGAATATTCAAAAACAATGTCTTAGATGGTGAAGTCCTAGTTTGGGACGAAGGAGGCGTTTTGACCAAACGCAATGTATACCAAAGAGGCAATTTGATTGACAAACAATTCGATCCAAATGGATTGAAATAAACTTACCTCCATACATTGTGGACTTAGGTTTGATTAAGATAAGCATAGGGAACACAGTTCAATATGCCATAAGATATAACAAGGTTTTAATATTTATCGTATAAGTAAAGACTTCCTATAGTTTTTACCTCCTCGACCCAGCAAACCAATGGTGTTGATGTGAATTGGAAACACAAGCAAGGTGTGCCAATTATTCCTTCGATTGATGTTAAAGCAATTTCTTAATCTTCAAACCTATTTGCGTATGACCACAATGACTACAAAAAGAAAAAATACTTTAGCTTGGGTTGTCGCTGGAATTTTAGCGACCATCTTCCTATTGGCTGGAATCACCAAACTGATGGGGCATGAAATGCATGTTCAAAACTTTGCTCGATGGGGATACCCTGCTTGGGCAATGACTGCCATAGGTGTACTTGAAGTGATCTGTGGTATTGGCGTACTCATTCCAGGTATGAGGAGATTTGTAACAGGTAGCCTTGTACTGGTAATGATTGGAGCAATTATCACTCATGTCATTAATGGAGAAATGGGAGCAATATTGGTTCCGTCTTTATTGTTGATACTCTGTATTGCTTTTATTGCTCTGAGAGCAGAAGCTGAATGATAATTTATCAATAAATCCAATAATTTAAGAGTCATATTACTTTTTCTAATGTATTTTTTGTTCTTAATTTACTGGTAATCAACAACTTGTTGTTGTTGAGTTGAACGTTAAATCAATTATTAAAGGACTATTGTTTTAACAAACAACAGTCCTTTTTTTATCATTTCAATAACTAATTTTTCGCTAAAAGTTTTTTTTTAATAAATAATATTTATTCATTAAAAAGCGTATATTCGCTATGAAAGTAAATCTGAAAAACACATCACTTCCTTATTTATATTGCTTTTCTAGACAACAACAATTAATAAAATTTAATTTAAACTATTAATAATAAAGTACTTACCTACCCCGACGTAAATTGATAATGAATAAACTCTAAATGTAATTGTATCATAAAAACACAATTATATAAGGAGACATATTGTATATAAAGTTATAGCTAACTATTTTACTAATTAAATTACAATTTATCCAATCATGGTAAGAAAGTTTACATTCCTTTTGGGACTACTTTGTTTGTGTGTCCCAGTCCTTTTAATTGGGCAGAATCCTATCTTCGAAGCAGAAGAGACAATTAGATGTTCCTCTACAGAATATTTGCAAATGCAAATGGAACAAGATCCAACGCTTGAGGCTAGGATGGCAAAAATTGAGAATTTTACTCAAAAATTTGTCGAGCAAAGTGAAGAAAATACCAAAGTAAATGGAGTCATTACCATTCCTGTTGTGGTTCATGTCGTATATCGTACCAATTCTGAAAACATCAGCGATGCACAAGTGCTTTCTCAAATTGATGTTTTGAACGAAGATTTCAGATTGACCAATGCTGATGCTGACAATACTTGGTCGCAAAATGCAGATACTGAGATCGAATTTTGTTTGGCTTCTGTAGATCCTAATGGAAATGCTACAGATGGTATCAATCGTGTTCAAACTGGTAAGCGTTCTTTTAGAACCAATGACGATGTGAAAAAATCGAACAAAGGTGGAGTGGATCCATGGCCAACAGATCAGTACTTGAATATTTGGGTATGTAACCTTGCCAATGGTATCTTAGGATATGCACAATTCCCAGGTGGTAGCCCTGCTACCGATGGTGTTGTGACACTTTACAATGCTTTTGGTCGTGTAGGTACATTGAATTCTACTTACAACTTAGGTCGTACAACTACTCACGAAGTAGGACACTGGTTGAACCTTCGCCACATCTGGGGTGATGGTGGTTGTAGTGTAGATGATTATGTAAGTGATACTCCTACATCTGATGGTGCCAACTATGGCTGTGCTACTGGTCACGTTTCTTGTGGTACTACTGATATGGTTCAAAACTATATGGACTATTCAGATGATGCTTGTATGAACT
>JAHDIA010000791.1:0-836 GCA_020631035.1 Chitinophagales bacterium
ATAGTTTATCACTTCTTTGATGGCGTCTTTGAGTTCGCCTTCCATTTCTACAAGTTGCTCTACGGGTTTCTCATTCTTTTTGCCTCCACCCTTGTCTTTGCCGCCTTCGCCATAAATTGAATAGGCTTTTTCCAATTCTTTGTAGACATTGCCGTAATCGACTATGAGCCCGTTTTCTTTTTCGTCGTCGTATACTCGATTGGCTCGGGCTATGGTTTGCATTAGGGTATGTCCTTTGATGGGTTTGTCGAGATAGACGGTAGAAACACATTGGGCATCGAAACCCGTAATCCACATCGCACAAACGATTGCCAGCCTAAATGGGTTTTCAGCGTCTTTGAATTCCTTTTCAAGATTGCGTTCCACCATTTTTCGACGGTGGGTTTCGATGTCTAAATTCATCTTTCTGAATTTATCGACTTCGTTTTGTTCGCTGCTGACCACAACGCAAACTTCTGTTTCTTCTACTCTTTTGTATTTGCGTTGTAGCTCTTGGGCTTCTTGTTCGTCGTCTGCCTGCTTGATGCGGTTCTTGAGTTCTTGTAAATACTCCTTCCAATACTTCATCACCAAATTGTGCATTCTGACGGCAGTGGGTTTGTCGAGGGCAACAAACATAGCCTTGCCCTGATAGCCTCTTTCGTTGAAATGCCAAACCAAGTCTTTGGCAATTTCATCCAAGCGTTTTTCGGCTGTGAGAATTGGGTAGCTCTTTTTAAACAAATAGGCGAGTTTCTTTTTCTTATCGGTATCCAAATCTTCGTCTTCGAATATCTCCGCCATTCTTTCATCCAATTCAGGATTTTCGATCTCTAGTTTTTCGCCTCGGTTGAGGT
>JAHDIA010000791.1:846-2601 GCA_020631035.1 Chitinophagales bacterium
GCTTCATCCTCAATTGCTCGTTTGAAATCGTAAATGGACACGTATTCGCCAAAGATATTTTTGGTGAGTTCTGCTTCGTCTTTGATGATTGGTGTACCTGTGAATCCCAAAAATGAGGCGTTGGGAATGCCGTAAAAACGCATATTGCGGGCATAAGTACCGCCTTGTGTTCGGTGGGCTTCGTCGGAGATAACGATGATGTTTTTGCGCTCGGTGATGAGTGGGTATTCGGATTCTTTCTTGGGGTCAATGGAAAATTTATGAATCAGTGTAAATACATAACGGTGGTTTTCTGAGAGCAAACTGCGTAGGTGTTCTCTACCTGTTGTGCCTCGCTTTTTGCCTGCTACTATGTTTTTATCATTGACGACACCAACGCCAGAAAAGGCATCGTAGAGTTGGTTCTCTAACTCGGTTCTGTCTGCTACAATAAGGAAGGTGTAAGAACCTCCGAGTTTGCGGTGTATTTTTTCGCAAAGAAAAACCATAGAGTAGGATTTGCCGCTGCCCTGTGTATGCCAAAAGACGCCCAAACGTCCTTTGAGGTCGTCGATGTTTTGGACATTTTGAATGACCTTATTGACGCCAATGTATTGGTGGTTTTTTGCCATAAGCTTGACCACCTCACCGCTTGAGTCATCGTATAGCAAAAAGTTTTCAAAAATATCTAGGAGGCGATGTGGGGCGCAAGTACCTTTGAGCATAGTGTCTAAATCGACTATGCCTTCTGCTTCTTCCTCGATGCGTTTCCATTCCAAAAAGTATTTGTACTTGCCTGTAATGGTTCCGACTTTGGCACTGGTTCCGTTGCTTAATATGATAAAGCCATTGCAATGAAAGAGTGCTGGAATGGTATCCTTATAATCTTTTAGATTGTCATCGTAAGCTTTGCGCAAATCATTGTGGTGGGCTTTGAGTTCAAAAAATACCAACGGAATGCCATTGACAAAACCGACAACATCGGGGCGGCGTTTGTATAGTTCTCCTACGACTTCGAGTTGTCTTACGGCTAAAAAATGATTGTTGCCATAATTGTCAAAATCAAAAACTCTTAGTTTTCTTTGTTCTAAAACATTTTTGTCGTTGGTATAGCTGATGGGGACGCCATTGCGTAGCAATTGGTATTTTTCTTTGTTGATTTTTCCGAGGGCTTGATCGGCTGTTTTTTGGGTGATTTGCTCGATTGCCTGCTCGTAGGCGGCAGTGGGTAGATTGGGGTTGAGGCTTTGCAATGCCTGCATTAGATAGCGGCTTAGTATGACTTGGGATTTGTTGTCTCTACCCAAAAGACCGTCTTCGCCAAAGCTCTCCTTGTGCCAAGCGGTGACAACTGTCCAGCCCAGTTCTTGGAGGACATCTTGTGTGGCTTGTTCGACCAGTCCGTCTTCTGAATATTCGTAGCTCATTTTATGGGGTATTCATTGGTTCAAGGGATTTTAGTTTTATTTTTTCGACATCAATCATTCCTGTCATTAAACGTGGGAGAAGGATGTCTCGGGCTTGTTTTAGGAGTTGATTTTGATAGCTTAATTTGAACATTTTTAAATGGATTAATTTCACTCTTTCATGAAATGATTTAATCAAACTATCAGTTGCCAAAACAACTTTTATGTTACTGAAAGTAGATCTTCCAATCTCTAAAAATGTAGATCCAGTGGCGTAATGTTTAAATAATTGAATATTGTTTTTAAAACAGTAAATCAAAAACTCCTTTTCAAATTTTACTTTAGGAGTAATATTTATAAATCCTTGATT
>JAHDIA010000042.1 GCA_020631035.1 Chitinophagales bacterium
ATGGTGCAGCGTTCGTCTTTCATGGCTGTGTCTTGGTCAGGTTAACCAACGCATGTTTCTGGCTGCGTCGTACATTTCATCTGCCCGCTCGTCCTGCGCTACCTTTTAATTGTGAGTTATAAATTGTGAATTGCTGTCCATCTTGCTCAATTCATATTACAATTTGCTTAGGGGGAGGGAAAATCCCGATAAAATAGAGAGAAAAAACGAGGCGACAAAGCCCCAAAAAACGATGCCTACGCCCGATAGAGCTACATACCATGTATGAGCGAAAGCGGGGACACACGATGGTCCGAAGTTCTAAACGTTCCGTCCTAATCAAAAATCATTCAAAGAAAAAGCCATATCTTCCTAGGGAGGAAAATATGGCTCACGTTTTCATAAACTTAATGATTAATTATTATTAATCTGTAAAAAAACCAAATATGTTTAGAATTATCTTCTCAATTCGATGAAACCTGCAAAATCCTTAGTGGTTTCTTGGTCAGTTATACGTAAGGTATAAAAATATGTTCCCTCTGGTATATAGTCTTCTGGTGCCCACAACATACCTTGATAATCTGTTTCTCTGTTTCGATAAATGTCTCGACCCAAGGCGTCAAATACCATAAATTCCATTTCAAATTGACGGTAACAATTTGCCAAAGCTGAGATGGTAATTGCATCGTTGACGCCATCTCGGTTGGGTGTAAACACATTGGGGATATTGATTTGACAGTCATCTATTGTTAAGACATCCGCCAAGTTGCCATTGAAGTATCTGCCCCCATTGTTGCAATCGTCATTGACCTCTATATAAACTGTGGTAGTTTCGCATTCACCAAAGTAATTGCATCCTTTGACCAATACCTCGTCTACTCCTTCATAAACGGGATAAGCACGATAGGTAAAACAACGTTGATTGATGATGTTGATGCTGCAAATAAAGGAAGGTTCAACCTCTTCCAAAATCATATCGGGTGTACAGAAATCCAAACAAATGGTTACATCTTCATAGACGCTGGCACAAGTCTCAATGGTCTCCATTTCACAATCAATTGGTGCCATTACATTCAAATAGATTACTGCATTTGCTTCTCTTCCTGCTGCATCACAAACAGTGTAATTGACAAAGTCGATTCCAATGAATCCGTCATTGGGTGTATAGGTAATTTCGTTGCCATCGACGGTAATGCTTCCATTTTCGGGCTGGGCAATTTCGCCACACAAAGCCAATGCTCCGTCATCTGTATCGTTGCCTGTTGGATCAAAAGTAAAAGCACCATCTACTGCTACATCGTAGAGGTCATTTTCAGCAACTGGATCTTCATTGCATTCTGCTAAGTCTACCACTACTTCAATCGAGGCACAATTGCCATAGACATCTTCGGCTAAGACATAAATATTTTCGCTTCCACTGTCAAATCCTGCTGCTCCTGCTTCGTATAGGAAACAATCATTTTGCAATAAAATCAATCCATCTTCGCTGCTACTTGCTTCTTGAATTTGGTAAACGCTGTTGATGTCGCAGAAGTCAGGACAAATCAATATTGCTTGATAGTGTTCGATGCATGAAATGCTTTCGGTACCACAATCAATGGTTTCACATTGTTCTTCTTCGCTTACCTCAATGGTGACACTATCTTGATCGTCTTCCGATTCTACTTGGTTATCTGGTGTAGAATCTTCGTCTTCTTCTATGGTTGTATACACCTCTGCTGTATTGGTAATGCTTCCCGTTTGGGTCAATTCTGTATAGATGACCAAGCTGTGGGAATTGTTGGGTTGTAGGCTTCCAATGCTCCACATACCTGTTGAGGCATTGTAATTACCGATGCTTTCGATGTGTCCTGCGTAGCCCAATCCTTCGGGTAAGATTTCGCTAATGACCACACCAGTTGCTAAGTCGGGTCCATCGTTGATGACATTGATAACATAGCTGATTAGATCGCCCACATAATAAGCATCTTGGGGTTCGTCTATTTCTTTGGTCAAACGAATATCGACCATTGGTTCTGTTGGTTCCTCTACAAGCGGGCAATCGAAATTGGCGACTGCGATGCTTGAACTACATCCTCCCATTGCATTGGGATTGTTAATGGTAAAAATGACTGAGCCTGTACTTCCAGCCTCCCCTAGTTCGTAGAGATTGCCATTGCCTGTTGTATTGCCATCGTCCCAAGTAATCTCGAAATTGTCGCAAGTGGTTTCAAGCATTACGGCACAAGCTCCATTGTTGATGGTTGCTAAGATTGTTGGGTAAACCTCTATGCTTGCATACACCATATAGTCTACCAAACAATTGCCATCTTGCAAGGTATAGCTACCTTCAAAATTGTAGGTTTTATTCTGACAAGAATTGTTGTTGAGGGTTAAGCTGTTGGGATTGCTAATTGGCATTCCGCCTTCGCTTTGCCAGTAGACATTGATGTCTGTACTGATTCCTGCCCACTCATAGAAGTTGATGGCTTCACCAGAACAAATGCTGGTCGATAAATTGCTGGTGACCATTTCCTCTTCACACTCACAAGCATAGGGCAATTCATATTCTTCTGAGTTGCATCCTGTAGGGGCATTGAGATTGCTTAGGGTAAATATGACTGTTCCTTCTTCACCTGGTGCAACTTGATAGGCGGCTCCTTCTCCTGTTTCACTTCCATTGTCCCAAGTTGCGACAAAGTTGGGACAGAAATCAGCTATTCCTACATTGCACATCCCTACATCTATATGAGCCGTGATACTGGGCCATACCTCAACGTATAAGATTATACTATAAGTAGTCGTACAAAACTGATTGGAATGGTGGTATACTCCTTGGAAGCTAAATATTTCGCCATTGCATTCAGTGGTTTCTAGGGAGACATTGTTTGGGTTTGCTATGGCATTTCCGTCACTGTCTACCCACTCCAAAGCTGTATAATCAGTACTGGCATAATCGTTCAAGTTAATGCTTTCTCCTGAACACATATCAACAGCATTAGATTCCTCCAAGCTTACATCCTCACAAGTAATACAAGCATACTCTACTTCATAAGTTTGGCTTTCACAAGCTGTAATTCCATCAGGATTACTCAGGGTAAATGTAAGCAATCCCCCTGTATTTTCTTCTGGGGTATAGACATTGCTTGTTCCTGTATTTCCTAAATCATCTGCCCAGTTTATCTCAAAGTTTTCGCAATAATCGACCAACTCCACCGTACAATCATTGTTCACAAGAGTTGCAGTAATAGCTGGCAAAATTTTGAATTGAATACTTGCTGTATAATCTGTTGAACAATCATTTTCTGTAAGATTATAAATTGCTGTAAACTTCCTATGAATTCCTTCACATTTGTTTGTTGACCAAGACATAGAAGATGGATTGTTCACTATATTGCCTGCTGCATTGAACCACATAACATCTGTAGCTGCTGGCAATTGTAAATAATCGTTCAAATCAACATCTTGATTGGAACATACTTGGTAGTACTCTGTATCTAAAAATGTACTCAATTCGCATGGAATACAGTTAAAATCTGCGGTAAATGATTCGCTATTGCATCCATTTGGTGCATTGGAATTGGTCAAAGTAAAGGTGACTGTTCCACTGGTATTTTCTACAGCACCGTACCAAGACGAATTGCTTGAAAAGCCATTGCTATCTTCCCAACTCAAATCATAATTATCACAATAGTCTAACAATTCCACTGAACAATCATTGGCTACAATATTGGCATTGATGGCTGGATAAATGGTAAATTCAACTTTTTGACTATAGTTGGTGGTACAATTTCCTTCAATTAAACTGTATGTTCCAACATAATTTCTATAGATATTGGCACATTGGTTGTTCTCCCAAACAATATCACTTGGGTCATTAATGGAGTTTCCATTGGCTTGAATCCAATCAACACTAGTACCTATTGGTAAATTGACATAACTGTTCAAATCAATAGGCTGTTCAGAACAAATATTTACTTCAATCTTTTCTTCCGCCATTGTTGCTTCGTTACACAAATTACAAGCAAAGCTACCAGTAAATGTTTGTACACTACACTCAACAGGTGCATTGGGATTGCTCAAAGTAAAGCTAACAGTTCCACTGGTATTGTCTGCTGCACCATACCAAGCTGAATTGCTTGAAAAACCATAACTGTCTTCCCAGCTCAAATCAAAATTGTCACAATAATCTACCAATTCGATAGAACAATCATTAGCCAATACAGTTGCATTAATGGCTGGGTAAATTGTTAGCATTACTTTTTGAGTATGACTAGTAGCACACACTCCTTCTCCTAGATCAAAACTGGCAATGTAATTTCTATAAATATTGACACATTGATTGTTTTCCCAATTAATATTATTGGGATTGGCTACAGGGTCGCCTGCTCCTGTAGTCCAACTTGCTACTGTCCCTTCTGGAGCATTCAAATAGTCATATAAATCAATGTTTTGATTGGAACAAATAGCAACTGCTTCGTCCACTGGAAGAAAGCCAACATCTGTACAAGTTATACAAACAAAGTTCTCGGTATATGTCATACTGTTACATCCATCAGGCGCAGTAGGATTGGTAAGTGTAAAAGTAATCGCTTCACTTGCGTAATCCTCTGCATTGTATGTATCAGTATTGCCTGTATTGCCCAAATCATCTTCCCAACTAATATTGTAAATACTACAATAATTGGTAAGTGTGAAACTACACTCACCATTGGAGATCAATGTTGCTTCCATTGGTGGAGAAACACCAATGGACACTTGAATTGAATAGGCTGTTGTACAAGTCCCCTCTACTACATCATAGTATCCTGTATAGTTTCTTTGAATGCCTTCACATTGGTCTGTTGCCAAGACAATCATTGTAGGATCAGTAACTGTTTGAGGCGGTCATCCACATCACAACTTCATTGTTGGGTGGGCTAACAAACTGAGTCAAATCAACCATTTCACCTGAGCAGATGGCTATGCCTTGAGGAGGCAAAATGACCTCATCATCTGAACAAGTCATACAATCATAATTGGCGGCATAAGTTTGACTAGCACAACCCACTGGACCATTGGGATTGGTAATTGTAAAGGTCACCAAACCTTGCGTATTTTGTCCAGCTTGATAAAATGTGCCATTGTTTGCATTGCTTTCATTGCCCTCTTCGTCTACCCAACTTACCTCAAAATTGTCACATACTTCTGTTAATTCAATAGAGCAATTATCTATGAATAAAACCCCTTGCACTTTGGGATAAATGCTTATTGCCAAAGTATAGGTATATTCAGTTGTACAATCGTTTTCTGTTAAAGAGTAAACAGCGGTATATTCTCTAGTTACCCCATTACAATTGCCTGTTGAAAGATTCATATTGCTAGGATTGCCCACTTCATTTCCTGCTGGATTGTACCAAATTGCATTTGCATTATTGGGTAAAAAGGTATTCAGATTCAAAGATGAACCTGAGCAAACCTCAGTATTGTTTATACCCAATATTACAGTAGACTCACAATTTGTAGTGGCTGGGCAATTAAAGTTGCCTGTATATTCCATCATTCCACATGCATCTGCCACATTTGGATTGTTTAATGTAAAACTAACTGTACCTGTACTTCCAACACTAGCACTATAAGCTGGTCCATCTCCTGTTGAATTGCCATCTGTCCAACTTACTTCATAATTTTCACAGTAATTGACCAATACCACCGCACAAGAATCAACAATAACTTCAGCCATTGGTTCTGGATAGGTTGCTACTGACAATAAGCGATTGTATGTTGTAATACACCCTCCATCGGTAATGGTGTATGTTGCTTCGGCTTCAATAAATGAGCCAAAACATTCGGTACTATTGAACTTGATGGCTGCAGGATCTTCTATTGGATCTGTTCCTCCCTGCCCCCAAGTCCAATTAACTGTTGTTTGTTGGGTTGGATTAACATATTGGGTAAAGTCAAGAGTAGTACCTGAACAAACTTGTAATACTATTGGATCCAATGTTACATTTGAAGGACAGCCTTCACAGGCATAAGTAGTGGCAAAGTCACTTGCACAAGCTTGATTGGCAACATTGGGATTGTCTACAAAGAAAGTTAAGGAACCACTACTACCTTCACTGGCTGTATATGTACTTCCTGGCTGTACCCCTCCACCGTCGTCGTAGCTTACTTCATAATTGGAACAGTTGGGTACAAAACTTATGGTACATCCATCATTGTTGATTGTTCCATCAATTTCAGGATACAATATTATTATCAAAGTATAGACATAATCCACAGGACACCCATTTTCTATCAATTGATAATTTGCTGTAAGCGTTCTTAATGAACCATTGCAATTGTTACTGGTCGGATTAATTGAAGAAGGATTGTTAATTGGATTACCTTGTGTATTGGTCCAATTCACTTCTATAGTTGAAAGAATGTTTAAGTAGCTGTTTAAGTTGATTGAATTGCCTGCACATAAATAAGTGGTATCTGTAACCAATACTGTTTGTGGTTCACAATTCAAATCACAAGCATCACAGTCGGGTTTTGCCACACTAAACATTTCCTGACAGCCTTGTGCAGTTGTTACAGTGATGTCTACATTAGCCAAATTGCTTGCCGAACAGGCTTCATCTAAACTAGAAGCCGTAGTGGCAAAAGTATCTCCGTTACAAACTCCTTCAATTGTATAGGTACATATCTGAGCATCTGCATCATAAGTTTTCACCAAGCTAGGTGCTTGAGGTGTAGGATAAATATTCAGTGTAAAAGTACCTGCATCTAGGTATTCATCGGCTGTTCCATCATTGTCTAAATCACATTCATAAGCTGCATACCAAGTTTTGGATATGGGATCGCAACCATTGCCATTGTAATTGCCATTTGGTGAATTGCTTGGAAAATTATTGGTACCAATGGCACTGCCTGAAACAACCAAATCTCCTGCAGTTCCATCTGGGTCGTTGTTGATGCTGATGCCTGCTTCCCAATTGCTGAGTAAGCCATTCAAATTAAAGTTACCCACACAAACACTTTGCACCATAGTGTTGTCATTTATACTGGGGCATTCAACTGAACCAGAGTTACATTCTACTTGGGTAATGGCAATTGAATTAGAAATAGGTGAAGTACAATTGGGGTCGCTTACTGACTGTAGATAGGCAGTATAGGTTCCTGCTTCGGATACATTAAGCTGGCTTTCAGCAATTGAATAAACTGTGACATAGCCCTGCATAAATATATTGATATCAGGGTCACTCTGATATTGGTAGCTACCCGCCTCTGTAAATATATGTGTAAAAGTCCAAGGTCCCTCACTGGCAGGTCCATTGGAAAAACTTACTGGATTGCTAGGAAATGTTGTCTGCGAACCATTGACATTGTGGTTGCCGCTTGGATTCACCCACTCTACTGTATCCCCTACATACACTATAAGATTTTGAGGTGCAAAAGTAAAATCTTGTAAATTGACTGTATGCTTATTCTGTGGTGGCAAATCTACCCCATCTTGTTGCCACACTACGTCAAAATCGGCAGGCACTACTTGTGATAATGATAGCCCTACAGTAGTTGGGTTGCCTGTACCAGAAATACAAATTTCATTGCTACCGCTTCCATTGAGTAAAGAAGGGGCTTCAATTGCCCCCAAAGGAAGCTCACTCACGTTTCCCAAGTTGCTAAAATCTACAGGTATACTAATGGTCCCATCATTGGGATCATTGATGTTGAAATTGGTTCTACTTGGGTCCTCAGAGAAACGAAGATCTGTATTAAAGAAATTAGAAACAATGCTAAAGCAAATTTGCCCAACATCTACCCAGGTATCACTGTCTAAAATGGGACAACTGTATTCTTTTAAGTTGTCACTAAGAGTCAAGACAATGTTGACTTTACCAGGTTCGTCTCCATCTATTCCGTGTTCTTCCCAAGCAGAAAAAACGCCCAATGCACACGAATCTACTCCATTAAAACGGAGAGAATTGTAATGATCGTAAGCGATTGCTGAGGGATTGTACTCCACAAAAATAGAGGAAGTTCCAATTTGAGCTGTCTGTCCTTCTTCTTTGACTTTTACCTGTATGGTAGCGCAGTAAGAATCATTGCAACCTTGATTGGTCACAAAACGGAGCATTAAGGTCGGCTCCATTACAGTCGGTTGTGTACTGGAAGAATGTTCTATGTTTGTTAAATTATGTCCCATCAAAGGATAGGCACACATAAATAGAACCATAGTCAGAAAAATATTTCTGACGCACAAGAGGGGTGTGTGTAACATTTGCTATTTCATTTTCAGAGTATACTAATAATGGGGCTACTCATTAATTTTTACTCACCAACAAACCAACACCTTATATATAACATTTACATCTAATTAGTGCGGTTCGTTTTTCAACAATTTAGTTTAACGGTATAAGTAAGTCTAGTTGGCTTATACGAGCTACTTAATTATTTGTTTCACAAGCTTTTAGGGAAAAGTATTTTTTTGGCGTGAAGCGGATGGAAAAAAGAAAAAACGCAGGACAAAGAGATCCGAAAATACGCCTGATAGTCCCGATTTTATCGGGATGGCGGCATTGTATTCGTGGCGGTATTGCATGTGGTATGTAGAGACGCCTCCCGATGCATCGGGATCTGTAGGTGCGTGGCAGAGAAATGGAGTATTTCCCCCAGACGCCATAGAAGCGAATAGCAGGGAGTCACCATCGTCCGAAGTCCCTGCATTCCGTTCAAATAAAAAAGAAAAAGGCATTGAATGTCTAACAAAATTGCCAACATTCAATGCCTTTTCCCCATAAAAAGAGCCGTCTATTCTGGTTAGGCAAAGAAAGACGACTCCGTGAGCTCTTGGATTTCAATGAGCTCTTGTGGTTCAGTCAGAAACTTCTGAATTGAACCACTAGTATCTTACCTCAATGTAACCTGTACGATTGGGAAGATTTTTATCTGAATGACTTCGGAACTGGTAGAAATAAGTTCCTTCTGCGACCCTTTCGCCTGAACCTAAGTATTCTCCATTCCAAAGTTTGTCGTGTATGTCTGTTGGATCTGATGTTTCGTAAACAGTTTGTCCTAAGCGGTCAAAGATGCTCAATTGGAAGTCCTCTAGATTGACGCACTTATCTAAATTTTGAACATACCAATAATCGTTGACTCCATCGTTGTTGGGGGTAATGGTAGATGGGAAAATCAACTCGCAATCAACAGGAGTAATATAGCGTCCCTCCCCATTGTCACAATCCTCATTTACATCTATCAAGACCATCACTGTGTCACAGTTGTAATTGTAATCACAGGCAACAATCCGAACAGTATCCACTACATCAACTAGTCCTGGTTTAGGGATGTACTCTAAACAATAATTGTCGATGTAAATCAAATTGCTATTGGAAGCAGTTTGAGCACTGACCATCAATTTGTCTTGTGTGCAATAATTCACACAGATATTGACTGATTCGTTAGGCTGGGTACAATATTCTTCAACTATGGTGTTGCATTCTACTTCTGGTTTGGGCGAACAAGCTCCAATTTGAATTTGATAGGTGATGGTATCACAGAAAATGGTATTGCTTCCTTGTTGTTGGCAAGCGACAATTTCCAAATCTGTCACTGCTTCAGTGTTTCCAGCAAAAGGAGTATATCGAATGCACTCGCTGGTCAACAAATTGATGCTACATGGATAATTGGTATTGGCAGCAATGATGACATAATCATCGGTAAGATTGCAAAAATCGGGACACAAATCAAGGTAGTCTCCTGACTCTACACACAAAGGTGTGGTTTGTCCACAATCTATGGGTTCTTGTGTACAATCATAATCCACCACATATTCTACCAATACACATCCCGAAGGTGCCTCTAAATTGCCAACAGCAAAAGTCACTTGTCCACTTTCATTGCTTGGATAATAAATTGTTTCGTTTCCTGTATTTTCCTCATCTATCCAGTACACCTCAAAATTGGGGCAAGTCAACAATTGAATGCCACAGTTTTCAATTAAGACATGATCAACGTCAATTTGTGGATAGATTTCTAGCATGTAAATTTCGTTGGTAATGTTGATTTGACAGTTGGACTCATCAAACTCGGTTATTGTATTAAAGTAAGTTACACGCATTGTTTCACAACCATCGTTTTCAAAAAGATTATCAGCTAATGTATTGACTTCATTGCCTGTGGTACTAGTCCAAGTAGTATTGGTACTGCTTGGGTTAAACAAACTGGCGAGATTCGCTTGTGTTCCTGAACAAATTTTCACCAAACTGGTATCTGTTAATGTTTGTATAGTGGTATCACATCCCAAGACTTCCTCTGAATCAACCACAATGATGGTTGAAGCGGTACTTGTTAAACCATCGTTGTCGGTTATGGTCAATTTTAAAGTATACACACCTTCTGTCTCATAAGTATTCGTTGCTGTTGTTCCACTGGCTGTATTGCCATCTCCAAATTCCCATTCGTAGCTTACTATTTCCCCATCTGTATCATCTGACCCACTGGCATTTACACTGACCAATAAAGGTACTGTTCCACTCAAAGGAGTTGCCTCAAAACTAGCAGTGGGTGCCTCCATTGTTGTTGGTACAGTGACAAAAATGGTTTCAGAATAAACATGGGTCAAATCATCATTGTCTGTCACTGTCAACTTGACCAAATAGATACCAGGATCAGCGTAGGTATGAATACTTGTAAGCCCACTGTCGGTATTGCCATCTCCAAACTCCCAATCGTAACTGACAATGCTGCCATCTTCATCAAAGGAGGCACTGGCATCAAAATTAACCAATAAGGGAGCCGAACCTGTTGAAGGATTGGCTGTAAAGATGGCTGTTGGTGCAATAGGATCTGGGGTTGGTTCAATTACCTCAATACTTACTGTGTAGGTATCTGTCAATCCATCATTGTCGGTGACAGTCAGTTCAGTTGCATATGTTCCTGCTGTTGTATAGGTATGGCTTGTACCACTACCATTTGCTGTTGCTCCATCTCCAAAATCCCATTCGTAGTCAAGAATACTGCCATCGGCATCGGTAGAACCACTGGCATCAAATGCCACAAATAGAGGAGCGGTTCCACTGATTACATTGGTGGTAAACAAAGCTGTTGGAGTTTCTAAAATTGCTGGTTCTTCTATTGTTGTGCTTGCTGTAAAAGTATCACTCAATCCATCGTCATCGGTAACAGTTAATGTAACGGTATAGGTACCTGCTGCTGCATATGTATGCGAGGTACTGACACCTGTATCCAAATTGCCATCTCCAAAATTCCAAACATAGGTTAGGATAACCCCATCGTCATCGCTTGAATCACTTGCATCAAAATCTACTGTAAAATCTCCAGCAGCTGAATTTGGACTAAGTGTAAAGAAGGCTGTTGGAGCAGCAGAAGGTTCTGTAACAATAATGGTCACACCATATTCATCGGTCAAATCATCATTGTCTGTTACTGTTAAGACTGCTGTATAAGTCCCTGCTGTAGTATATGTATGACTACTCGTCATACCTGTTCCATTGCTACCATCACCATAATCCCAACTATAACTCACTATGGTGCCATCGCTATCACTTGAACCACTGGCATTGAAACTGACGAACAAAGGTCCATCACCTGAAGTTGGGCTGGCAGTAAAAAATGCATTGGGTGTTTCAGGAGCGGGTGGTTCACTTACAGTAATGCTTACAGTATGTGTATCACTCAGTCCATCATTGTCTGTCACTGTCAACTCTGCTGTATAAGTCCCTGCTGTAGTATATGTATGACTACTCGTCATACCTGTTCCATTGCTACCATCACCATAATCCCAACTATAACTCACTATGGTGCCATCGCTATCACTTGAACTATTGGCATTGAAACTGACGAACAAAGGGCCATCACCTGAAGTTGGGCTGGCAGTAAAAAATGCATTGGGAGCTTCTAATACTATGGGCTCTTCTACTGTAATGGTCACACTATAAGTATCGTTTAATCCATCATTGTCTGTGACAATTAATTCTGCTGTATATGTCCCAGGATTTGTATAAGTATGGCTGCTCATTTGACCTGTTCCATTGCTTCCATCTCCATAGTCCCAAATATAACTCACTATGGTTCCATCACTATCACTAGAACCACTAGCATTAAAACTGACGAACAGAGGAGCATCCCCTGAAATCGGGCTAGCAGTAAAAAACGCAGTTGGATTTTCTAAACTAGGTGGTGCTTCTACAAAGAAAGTATAGGTATAAGTAGAACTCAAATTATCATTGTCGGTTACTGTTAAAATGGCAACATACATTCCAGCAGAAGCATAAGTATGTACTGTTGTCACCCCTGTAGCTGTATTCCCATCCCCAAAACTCCAATCATAACTCACAATTTCGCCATCAATATCGGTAGAACCACTAGCATCAAAAGTTACTTCTAGAAAATTTTCTGTAGCAATAAAGAAAGGCGTTGGAGCTTCTAATTGAATGATGACATTGATGGATTCCTCAAAACTATCTGTTAGACCATCATTATCTGTAACTGTTAGAGTTATCATATATACACCCGACTCCGTATAAGTGTGATTGGGTGTCACCCCTGTTCCTGTGCTACCATCTCCAAAGTCCCAATCATAACTCACAATGAATCCATCTGTATCTGTAGAAGTTGCAGCATTAAAATTGACCAATAAAGGAGCAGTACCAGACAAAGGACTAGCTATAAAAGCTGCAGTTGGTGCAATAAGTGGTGTCAAAGCGGAAACGGATTGGATAGAAGTAGAAGTCAAACCATCATTATCGGTTACAGTTAGTGTAACATCATATTCACCAACATCAGTAAATGTATGCGTCACCATCGCTCCTGTAGCAGTTGTACCATCTCCAAAATTCCATTCATAACTTACAATGTTGCCATCAATATCCATAGATGCAGAACCATCAAAAGTAGTTGTAAATGGAATCACTCCACTACCTAATGAAACATCAAATAAGGCAAAAGGAGCAGCAAGTACTTGTGATACTACTATTTCAACACTTGTTGTATTGGTCAAACCATCATTATCTGTTACAGTCAATTCAACGACATATGTACCAGGATCAACAAAAGTGTTTTCAACCAATACACCCGTAGCTGTATTCCCATCTCCAAAATCCCATTCATAACTTACAATATTGCCATCGCCATCACTAGAGTTGGCTCCTCCAAAAGCAACATCTAAAGGGGCTGGACCACCTTCGGCAGGATTTAACTGAATCTCTGCAACTGGGGGTTCTTGTGCTGGCTCAGCAATGGTAATGCTTAAATTGTCTATATCAGTCATTCCATCATTGTCTGTCACTGTCAATGTCACTGTATAGGTTCCAGCCTCTGTATAAGTATGACTTGGCATTACATCAGTTGAAGTTGCCCCATCTCCAAAGTTCCACAAGTATGACTGAATTGTTCCGTCTGGGTCAGAAGAGCCACTGGCATCAAAATCAATTTGAGCGGGCATAATCCCACTTATAGAAGAAGCATCTGCTACAGCAATAGGAGGCTGTGCAGCGATACACTCTAAACTTTCACTAAAATTGGTAAAACTACCTTCAGCATATTGATCAGTTCCATCATTGGGATTAAAATTATTAAAACTAATGAGTGCATCATTATCACTGAACACAAGTGCCGAATTGATGTTAGAGTCTTCAATTATAAAATTAACTGTTCCTACATCCAACCATTCATTATCTATGGTTGGACAACTAAAAGTAGCTTGATCTGGGTTCAAAGAACCTTCTAAATTCATCGTAATATTAAATGTCCCATCAGTGGAGCCATCAATACCATGTACATCCCAGACTTTGAACATATCCAACAAACACAAATCATCCCCATCAAAATTATGGGATGTATAAGAGTCATATTGAAGTGCACTAGCATTGTAGTCAAATAAAATAGACGAACTTCCAATGTTGGCTGTTTGTCCCAATTCTGCTACACGCATTTGTATGGTTACCTGGTAGGTGTTGTTATCACAATTAAGATTGGTTTGAAAACGCAAATCTATTGTTTGTGCCTGTACATTTGTCAACAGTGTTAAGTTACACAGCAAACAAATTAAATAGAAGTATATTTTTCTGATCATCATAAGCTTTACATTTCTATATCAAATAGAAGAGGATATTATAGAAAATGCCCCTTATAAGCAGTCTATGTGCTTAATAAAGAGGTTACTAATTTTGTAAATGCCCTCAAATTTAACTGTGGTTAAATAATTAGTGTTTGATTGTTTTTAGATAAAATGATGGGTCCAAAAATCAAACACATAAATTGACGCAAATAGTAAGATGTGAATCATCCAACTGATTTTACGGAGAAATTATAGAAATGTTTTGCCTTTAAAGCAGCCCATATACATTAAAATAAAAATTAATAAAAACGGCACAAATCTTGCTGTCTGTATAAGAAGAAACATTCAAAATGTGATACCGTATAACCTAATAATATTACAATAAAAAAAAGCTCTAATGAGTTGTACCAAAATCATTTAATACATCTTTTAATGCATAAAATCTAAAAACCATAAAATATTACACCTTATGAGCAAAAACAACGGAGCAGCAAATGATGCTCAACTGTCTAGAATTGATGCTGTAAAAAATCTTATCTTTGGTGATGAAATGCAGCAAATAAATGAACGTCTCAATGTTTTTGAAGAACGCTTGTTAAGCATAGAAGCCAACTTCCAAGAAGTGCAAGAACAAATAGAAGAACAACTTGATACAGTCAACAATGCTATAGAAACGAGACTACAAACCATTGACAACCAAATAAGCGCTGTCGATGACAAAGTAGGAAAGTCAATAGACCGAACAATAAAAACATTCCAAAAAGAAATGCAGAAAGACCTCACACAAGTACAGAAAAAAACAAGTGATGAACGTACAAAATTGGCAGATATGTTGATCAAACTAGGAAACACTATGAAAAAAAATACTTGATTTGTTAACCATTTATTAAATGAGTGTGTATAGGGAACAAAATGATGCATTCCTTCCATCAACCAATAGCAAGCAATCAAATCCTATGAATCAAAATCAAGATTCCAGTTTTGAGGCATTAAAAGAATTGTTGCTAGATGAAGAACGGAAGGAACAAAAACTACTACAAAACGATCTCCAAGAAATCAAAAGATTACTTGGAGACGATGAGTTTCGTCATTTAGTTACCCCAATTATTAGAGAACATCTAGATGAAGTTAAAGAACAGTTTCCTCAACTGTATGGAGAGGTCGTTCGACAAGCCATAGCCACCCAAGTCAAAGACTATGAAGATGAAATGGTCAACTCGCTTTATCCCATTATGGGCAAGATGACCAAACAGTATATCAATGCAGAGTTTAGGCAATGGATGGAAGGAATGAGCAAGCGAGCTGACAAAATTCCCATCTTGCAAAAAATCAAAGCTTGGTGGAAAAGGCAACTTGCCAAACGCAAAGGTAAAAAGCGTGGTCACCCACTCAATACACAAGAACAAGCCATTCAAAATACCATTTACGAACACATTGAAGAGATTTTTATCATCGACAAATACACTGGGTTTATTTTGGCTAGTTATTCTGAGGAGGGACCTTTTGCACTCAAAAAAGAGATGCTTGTTGGGCTACTGACTGCTCTCAAATCTTTTGGCGAAGATGCAATGGGCGAAAAAAACGAAAGTTTGAATACCATACAGTTTGATGCCTATACAATTATTACCTTTGACTTTCATTCTTATTATGCAGCAACTGTTGTCAATGGACCAGTCACCGAGTATTTCAAATCAGATTTACTCGACAAACTCCTAGACTATGCTGAAAGACATCTGAAAAGAATTAATACTACAGAAACTGATCAGAAAAAGCAACAACAACTTTCGGAGGCTTTAAAAGATATGATTCGTGCTTAATAAAAAAATTATAAGGAAAAAAATATTGATCCTAGGAGCTTTTGCTGTAGGCAAAACATCCCTCGTCACTCAATATACTACAGGTTTGTTTTCCGAAGAATACCTCTCTACCATTGGTGTCAACATTAAAAACAAAACTATTGAATTTGAAGACAAAATCGTCAATTTACTCATTTGGGACATTGCCGATATTGTCACTTACCAAAATATTCCCAATTCTTATCTCAAAGGTACAGATGGTCTAATGCTTGTTTACGATCTCACTAGAGACGAAACTTTTGACCGTATAACTGAGGAATACAAAGGATTTTTACAACAAACTCCTCAACTGACCAAAATTGTGGTAGGCAACAAATTGGATATGATTCAACCAGCCAGTATTGAAAACAATCCCAACTTAAAGGAAATTACCAATATTTATACCAGTGCCAAAACAGGAGAAAATGTATACCGAGCCTTCGATATTTTGGTGCAATCCTTTATACAAACACCTCAAACATAAAC
>JAHDIA010000043.1:0-5635 GCA_020631035.1 Chitinophagales bacterium
GACGTTTCGATTCAAAAAGACAACTTTTGAGTGCTGAATGATAATTCCTGACATGCTCTAAACGACCAGGTCGAAATGTGTTGTCTAATGAGCTTTCCAATCACTTTAAGTATTGCGTAATCAACTGATGAAAATAATGTACCCCCTTTTCACGTTTGGGGGAGAAACGCCCTGCTTTATAAAAACGAGAATTCAATCCACGTTGTACCGCCTCGACCACAAATTCATCTTCTCGTTCTGTTTTTTCGGCTATCTTGTCCCCCTCCATAATCCCAAAAATTTCCTCATTGTAAAGGTAGTACAAAAACTCTACTTTACAGAAATTAGGACGTACAGGTTTGACTATATTCAACTGAACACCCCAAGGATAAAAGTTGAGCATAAAGTTAGGGAATAGCCAATAATAATAAGCCGTTACATCTTTTCCGTAATCTGGATGTCCTTCGGGCAAATCAAAGGTATAACCGCTGCCATCAGAATAACCAATTTGCAAAACCATTTGGTCGTAACACTCGGTGGTATAGCTCCCATAATCTAGCAAACTCCCAAGGGTTTTGTGAACAAAGGGAATGTGAAAACCTTCCAAGTAATTGTCACAATACAAAGCCCAATTGGCGTGAACATTATAGGTCTTGGAATACTCAGGAGCAAATCTAAACGACTCAATGGGTAAAAATCCCAAACGTTCTTCTAGGCGTTTTTCGATGGTCGCAAAATCAAATTGGGGATCAACAGCCGTAAACAAAAACTGCCGCCATTGGTGTAGGGGCAATTCGTGGAGATGGTCGCAAGGACGAGGGAAGTTCTCTGCCTGCTCAAACTCTGGCATTGACTCAAATTTACCATCCAAACCAAAACGTCTACCGTGGTATTTACAAATGATTTTACGCATTTTGGTGGGGTGGTGTACCAGTAAAAAACCACGATGCGTACACACATTGGTGAGACACTTAATGCCTTCCTCTTGCTCCGACAAAATCAAAGGCTCATCCAAATAATTCTCAAGTAACCACAAAGGATACAAATTTTCTGGACCGCTAAAAATTAAATCTCTATCGCCCAAAAATTGCCAATTTTTACAAAAAATAGCCTCCTTACAAGCTTCCCAAGCCTTGGGATTTTGGTAAAAATCGGGTGGCAGCGTTTCAGCCTGTTCGATCGCCTTGTTTATCTTGTACATACTAGCTTTATTTTAAGGCAAATATATGAGATTATTGGGTAATTGCGTAATTGCTTGACTGTGTAATTGCGTTGATTGCGTTGATTGTGTAATTGTGTACTACTCGAATCAAATGAACACAAAACACTAGGTATTTTATAATTTACAACTCACAATTCATAATTATTTTAGTGCAACGTCATTGACTTTGAGGCTACGTTATGGTCAGGTTAACCAATCCCGATTTCATCGGGACTCATCCTGCGCCTTTTTTAATTCTGAGATAAAGATGCGAGGCATTTTTAAAATTTGATGGCGGGCATCTGAGGACAATCTGTTAAGCCGATGCCCCCCATCTTAACTTATTCTGAGATAAAGATGCGAGGCATTTTGAAAATGCCAGGCATCAAGCAATCACAAGTACAAGACCCACTAAGCACTATGGACCATCGACTATGAACCATCAACCTCCTCTGGCAACAACTCAATACTTCTAATATTTGATTTAATGGGGGTAATCGTAATATTATCTTCTCCTTTGATTACATAGAAAAGGTATTCGCTATTTTGACCTAAAATCCTGACTTCTGTTTGGGTTTGGTCACTAAAGGTGAGAACTTCTCGCATTTCAAGTTCTTGGTTTTGCAGTTGCTTACTTCTTTTGTTACCACTACCCATGGCGGCTCCAAGATAAAAGGCTGCAACGCCCAATGCAACGGGAATGAGAATACTCGCCCTATGAGGTTTCTTGGCGTAATGGGCATCTTTTTTGGCAACATTGGTAAGTTTTTGATACCATTTTTTATCTCTAGATTTAAAGTGTGCTTTTTTTGTCCAATCGGGCATTTTGATACTCAAAAAAATAACAATGATTAAGGCAAGGGCAAAAGTAATGTTTTCAGCTACATAGGTAATGGGACTCAATAGGACATCTGATACACTGGAATATTCTATAATATTGATGCCTAAAAATTTATAGTAAATAGAATCTTTGAGGATGCCCAAAATGAGCAGGTAGATGTAACCAATGGAAAAGTAATCTTGTAGACGCAATTTGTCGAACATAGGAAAATGTGTTGGTGCTGTTTACAAAGATAGAAAAGTAATTTATGTGTTGTATTTAAGATTCGTATTCTGCGTCAAATTGCCAATCATAAAAGACTTGGAACTGTGGAGGGCAGCTGATTGCTCGATGGCTTCTACTTCGACACCTCGTCTGTCTATATAATTGGAGTGCGCAAAATAGGCCTTCCCATTGCGTTTAAATATAAAGCCTGTATGAAAATCCAAGCCCACAATCAAAACATCATTGTCGGGAATGTTTTGAAGGTACTGTTCTAAACTAGACATTTTACCAAAGCGTCGAATGCTAGAAGGGGCGCAGAGTTTTTCTATGATTTTGGAAGAGACTTGTTGGGCAAGTTTGATTCTATTGAGTTGGACACCTGCATCTCTTAGTGTAGTCGTGATAAAATAACCACAGGCAATCTCTCCTTGGCGTGGGGTGCTAGTGTGTCCGTTAAAATCCCAAGGCGTTTCTTTCCAATAATGAAAAATAGAATCAATCAATACTTCTGAAAGAAAACCTTGTTGTAGTTTGGCTTTCTGCTTTGAACTTAATTCTTTTCTTGATCGAATGTCCTTATGGGTTTGGTTGATATTGCTTTTAAGTTGTTCGTATTTTTGTAGGTGGGTATCAATGTCAAAAGAGGGAGGCAAGATTTGTTCTTTGATAAAATCACTTATGGGTTCATTGCTTTGCTCATCTTGATTGCGTTTGCATCCGATGCACAATAGGAATAATACTAAAGAAAGGATACTTGCTCTGTTCATTTGTTTGGTGTTGACATATCAGTTTCAACAAATATAACAAATGCAGTTGAGGACTCTTTCATTCTTTAGGAGAATTAAGGCTTTTTTAATGTTTGTTTTGCCTTTTGGGGGGCTTGGGGTAGCGTCGGATGAGCGGGTGGCTGAACGCTTGTACGAAGGGAAAAGTATGCGCTGGTTAACCAGAGTACACTTAGCCTCAATGCCAATGGCGTTGCAATAAAATAAATATTGTTAGTTATAAAAAGATGTCACCTTTGAATTTTAACTTTTACAAGTATGGTTATAAAAAGGTGACACCTTTTAGATTTCTATCATTTATCAATTTTTTATTTTAGAAAAGGTGTCACCTTTGAATTTAACTTTTACACCTTTTAGATTTTTATTATTTATCAATTTTTTATTTTAGAAAAGGTGTCACCTTTGAATTTAAGATTTACAAGTATTGTTGTTGACCCAGGAGGAGGAGTAACACATATTGGTAAAATCTAGGTCATCCCATACAAGGAAACGAATGCGTTGTTCAGGATCACATACGTGAACCGTTACGCCTGTATCACTCCAAATAAATAAATCAGGTGGGCCAATGTCTGAATTGAACTGGAAGGCCATTGCTTGCTCCCAGCAGCCCGTTGGGTCATTGACATTGAATTCAAAAACACAACAGTCGCCATCTTGATAGCTTGTAAAAGTGTAACTTAGTTGAGAACAGCAGGTTTGCCCCTTGCAAGTCAATAATTCAGTATGACAAAGGACGCCATTTGAAAATATTTCTAGCAAAACAGGACCATTGCAAACACTTACAGGAAAAGACATTCCTACAATACTACTGGCTCCGCCTTGAAATACGCCATCTATTGCCCACTCCACTTCAATTTCGGGCATAGAATCGTCGAAATTGTCATGATAGATGGCTACATTGTACATACAACATCCAGCTTGATCTTGTACTCTAAAAATGTCAATGTCTAAATCGTCGCAAAGTGTTGGTGGAGGTGCTAGAAAATAGGGTTTGATTTTTTTTCTATGTTGGGTAGCAGTGGGATTGTATACAATGTCATTTTCAATTTCCACTGCTACTTGTTCTTGAGAGCTTTCAATCAAAGCCTCTGTTTTGGATAGTTCAGATATGATGGATTGAGGGCTTTCTTTTTGGCACGAATAAAATACCATCAAACCTACTAATAGGAAGAGTAATTTTTTCATTTTGTTAAATTTGATTGTGATGAATGTTCAATTAATTTACATACATACCCAGTTCCATTCAAAAATGTTTTGAATAGATGATAGGGAGAAATAGAGTGTATAAAGACACAACATTCCTAGGTAGTTGAACAAATTATGGTGTTCAGCTACTTATTTAAAATAATATAAATACTACTACACTTGGCCAAGTGTACTATAACTGTTGAAAATAAATTTTGGAATACTTAATAAAAGGTAACATCACGATAAAAGTTAGTTTTAAGTTGAAAATACTAACTTTATTTAAAAGCAAATATAGTATTTTTTTTTATAAGTTGCAATGTTTTTTAAATTTAAGTTGCAATGTTTTTGATATAGGATCAAAGGTTGTGGTCCGATTGATTTTTCAATTTTTCTCATCTCTCACCAAACCAGGCGTTTTGATTTCGCTATTGTATTGTCGGTCGGGATGGGTACGATTGGTAAATTGTTTGAGTCCTTCTTGGGTTTCGGGGGCGAGGTAAGAATCGAAGAATTTATTGGCTTCGAGTTTGAGTCCTTCGTCTAGGGGCATGCCGAATCCTCTGACGGCTGCTTCCTTGTCGCTACGCATAGCGGGTTGGGGGAGGGTACAAATGAATTTCGCCATTTCGAGTGCCTTGTTTAAGGATTCGCCCTTGGGCACAATTTGATTGACCAAGCCAATTCGGTAAGCCTCTTGAGCATCTATGACCTTGCCCGTAATGATGAGTTCCATAGCATGTCCCATTCCTACGATACGGGGCAACCTTTGGGTGCCACCATCGCCCAAGCCCACATTCCACCTACGACAAGTGACACCAAAAGAGGCGTGTTCCTCGGCAATGCGGATGTCGGCAAAGCACGCCCATTCCAAGCCTCCTGCATAGGCAACGCCATTGACGGCGGCAATGATGGGTTTGTAAATATCTGTCCAACGACTGGGGCCAATAAAGCCTGGCATGTTGCCTTCTTTGTGTTTTTGAACATCTGCGGCAGTGAGTTTGAACTCGCCATTGAGTTGGGCTTTTAAATCGGCTCCGCTACAAAATGCCTTATCTCCTTCGCCTGTGATAATGGCAACTTTGAGTTGGTTATTGGTTTTGAAATCTTGCCAGGCGTGAATCAATTCTTGGTGGGTGATGGGACCCAGGCAATTGCGCACTTCTGGACGGTTGAAAGTGATGATGGCGATTTCGTCTTGGGTGGTGTATTTGATTTGTGTGTAGTTCAAGGATTTAGGATTTAAGATTAAGGAATGGCCTCAAAAAAATAAGTAATTTACTACCCAAAATCCTCTTGATATTTCTTTTGCCATTCTTGGATGATCTTTTCTTCTTCGTTGCGGTTTTCTACCAAGTCTTGAACGTTTTTGAGGTCAGACTGTGCCTGTTCCAATTCGACATCGGTCATATACCATTCCTCGTCTTCGATTTGGTGTTG
>JAHDIA010000043.1:5645-16223 GCA_020631035.1 Chitinophagales bacterium
AATTTCTACACCATTGGAAGCGGAGCGGGTTTCTGCCAAAATGCTTTTGTTGTCGTTGTCTTGTGCCATTTCGGTGATTTCCTTTTTGTTGTTCTTGTACCAATTCATAAATTCATCCTCTTCGTTGATGGATTGGGCAATCATTTTTTGTTTTTGCTTAAAGCTTTGCAACAATTGTTGCTTGTTCACCTTGGGCAAATACCATTCGTCCGAATCCACATATTTGCGGATGATGATGTTGTTGGTAATGGAGTTAAGGGTTTTAATCGCCAAGGCGCAACTGCTCAAATGCTCCGATAAATTTTGATAGCCGTGAATTTTTTCGTCCATCATCGTATAAAGCCGCTTTTTGAAAGAGGGAGAAAGTTGTCCTTTTTTGATTTTGTGCAACTCTTTGAGCTGATTTTTATAGTTGTTCTGCATCAATTCGTACTTGACCATTGCCTTGTCGATGGACTGCATTTCGCTGATGACATTGAAGAAACGGTCATCAAAAAAAGACTCCATTTCTGCCTTGATTTTCTGGTATTTGCGGTAGCTGGCAAAATTCTTAAAAGCCAGATAACCCCCTAGCCCCAACAATGCTAGAATCCCTAGCATTTGTGTTCCTCCTGAGCCAAAAAAGGCCATCATTAGGAAAAACACTATGGGAATGAGCAGCATATTGGGAAAATGCATAGTATCTTGACGAATACGGGTCAAATTGCGCTCTAAGCCCAGCAGCGGTTCTATCAGGTGGTCGCCTACCAAAATCTCAGGAAATTTAAAATATTTATGACTAGCCATAGTATAAAGATAGGTTGTTGACAACTTGTTTGCAAATCATTGGTTATATTTGAATATCGGTCATTTATTCATCACAAAACAGTCTCTTTAATTATGCGGGAACATTTGTATACCCTTTTTGTAGAACATACCAATCCTGTATTGTATGCTGTTCCATTTTTTATCTTGTTGATTGCTTTAGAAGTCTACCTCAATTATCGAGATCGTCGAGATTTGTATGTATTCAAAGATTCAGCGGCGAGCATTGGTATGGGATTGGGCAGTTTGGTGATTGATTTGTTTACCAAAGGTTCCTACTTTTTGTTGATGATTTGGCTCTATCAGTTTGGGCTGTTCAAGGAGCAATTGTATTTTCATTGGTGGGCGTGGGCATTGCTGTTTGTCTTCGACGATTTTTCCTTTTATTGGCACCACCGCAGTTCGCATATGGTGCGTATTTTGTGGGCATCACATGTGGCGCATCACTCTTCGGAACGCTACAATTTGAGTACTGCCTTGCGTCAAAGCTGGACCGAAATTACCTACAAATACCTCTTTTATTTGTGGTTGCCCCTCATTGGTTTTCATCCTTTGATGGTGATGAGTATGATTTCGATCAGTTTGATTTATCAGTTTTGGATACATACCGAAACCATTTACAAACTGCCTAGACCGATAGAATTTATTTTCAATACGCCTTCACATCATCGAGTTCACCACGCTTCCAATGTGCGTTATTTGGACCGCAATCACGGAGGCATTCTCATCATTTGGGATCGACTTTTTGGGACCTTTACCGAAGAGGACCCCAATGAGCCAGTGGTGTATGGCATTACAACGAATATTCAGTCTTACCATCCTTTCCACATTGCTAGCCACGAATTTTTTTCCTTGAGCAAAGATTTGAAAAAGTCGCCCGATTGGTCAAGCAAAATGGGCTATTTGTTTAAGCCGCCAGGTTGGAGCCATGATGGTAGTACTTTGACTGCCGATGAGATGCGGGCTGAGTTGGAGGCGAATGATAAAGAATAGGACGGAAGCTGAACTTATTTTGTACACGTTCCTTAAGAATGACTTTGACAGGTTCTTAGACAGTAATGGGCATAGTTGCTACGGGTCCATTGGATTGTCTTTGGAAATCAATTGTCCGTCTTTGTAGGTATCATAGGTCAATTTTCCTTTTTTGCCTTTTTTCATCAATATGCCTGACTGAGGTGTGCCGTCTTTTATAATCAATTGGTCAATCAATCCTGTAGAACAATCTTTGCTTAGCAAACTCATATCTGCCAATTGATCTAAGAGGCTTTTTTGATTGAGATTGACAAAACATAAATTTTCAAAAAAATCACGGTAGGCTTCGGGGAGGTTTTTGTAATCCCTATCATCAATGGCAGTATACACATTGCGTTTGTTTTCCTGAATCACACCGTCTTCGGTTTGGTAGTATTGTATGAGACTGTCTTCGAAGTTAAAGTCTGAGTGGAGGTCGCTAAGTTCATATTCATAGGACATGATAATGTCTCTTTCAGTGGCGAGGGAGACGTGACCATTTTTATCAGATTCGGTTTCGATTCTAATAAGGTAATCTTGCCCATCGAAGGAACTGATTTCATAGCCAGTATCGGTTTGGGTGACTGAATTTTTTTTGTAGCCTTCTCCGTCATAAATCCAGTTGGTGGTGCCGACTATTTTACCTTCTTTTAAATCATAAATGTTTAAGTAATTTTCTTCTTCGCCTTCGTATTTTTTTCCCGTGTAAATTTCTCCATCTTTATAGGTGGCTTTGTAGGGGAGTTCGAGGGATTCTCTAAAGTCGGTTTCGTAGGGAGCAGGAGAAAAATGTCCAGCAACATTGATAAAGGGGGCGGGTGGATAGTCGCTAGAATATTGGAATATTTTTTTGCCTTCCTCATAATAGTCTACAAGGGTGACATAATTTTTTTTGCTAGTAAAATAGCCATTGTAGGGCTGGCCATTCTGGTATGTTCCAATCAAGGGACTTTCCCCATCTATACTTGACTGGTAATTGATTTCTTTAGTGGCTTTGCCATCTTTGTATTCCAATTGGTATTTGGTTTCCCAAATATCGTAGTATCTCAATATACCTTCATAGGGTTCTCCATCTTTGTACAGCATTTTGACTGTTTCATAATCGTGACTGTCATTTACACCTATGCTGCTTAGTATGCCTTCTTTTTTCCCATCTTTGACGGTATAAGAAAGCAAAGGAAGGAATTCACCAGAGTGGTAATAGCTGTATACGCCATTGGGTTTACCATCTATTAGAGAGAAAACAGTATAACAACTAAATTCTCGAAATCTTTTACTTTTGGGAAGGACAAAAGAGCCTGTAATGGGTTCGCCATTTTGTAGTTCACCATCTCCAATGGTGATGTAGAAATAGTCTCTCCTGTCTTCTGATCTTTGGCGCAATTCTACTATTTCACGTCCGTGTTTTTGACCATTGAGGTAATCAGTTGTGCGGAGTATATCAAAATTATCAATGTATATTGTACCATTTTGGGGTTTGCCATTTTTGTAGGTGCCTTGACACATTATGCTACCATCTTTGTTGTACCATATGTGTTCGCCTTCTTTTTTTTGTTCGACAAAATGTTCGATAGAAGCGAGATGTGTGGCAAAGTCAAGATGGGTGTGAAAGATGCAACGTGTGCCATTGTACAATTCATCATGGTCAATATGTTCTGTATAGTTTTCGGGTCCTTCGAAGTCCTCTGTCTTTAAATCGGCTAATATATTGCCATCTTTATCATAGACAATACTGTGTTCTTTTTTCCAATCGTATTTGGGATGAAGTATGTTTTCTTTGGCAATTTGAAAGACATCTAGATAGTACAGTCTTGTTGCTTTTTCTTCTCCATTTTCTACCAATTGCAATTCATCACTTTTGGCATTGTAGACTTTGCCCTTTTGCATTGTGCCTTCTTCAACTATTTTGCCAGTAGGGTGGTAAATTTTGTAGGGACCATTGGCACCTTCATTTGTAAAAGTATATTCTGCATATTTTTGACCATCTTCAAAATAGTAAGTGAGCAAACAGCTAGACATTGCTTCTTTACTGATATAGGTATTTTGTGTGACTTCGCCATCTTCATAAAAAAAGCCGTAACCGTGGAGAGCTTTGTGATTTTGGGCTAGGGCGTAAGCTTGCATTTGTAGATCGCCGTTGATGTAGTAATCTCGAAGCAATACCAATTCGGGTGCCCCTTCAACTGAGAGTGGTGGTGGACGGAAAAAGGCAGCATTTTTTTGGCTATTGATGGGTTTCCAATCTTGGTCGTAATAGAGGGTGTCTACTTCTTGAGCTTGGAGCGTTACAATAGATAAAGATAGGAAGATGAAAAAGGTGAAAATACGCATTGTAGGTAATTTTGAAGTTTTGTATTAGGGTTAAGGTGCTAAGGTAACTGATTATAAAAGTATAAAATATTTTTTTTAAAAAGTGCCATCGTCCGAAGAAAGAAACATTCCCTATACGCCTGATAGTAGTGGATATGGCGGCATCCATTCGTAGTGGTATGTATGTGTGGTATGTATGTGTTTCGTAGAGACGTTGCACGCAACGTCTCTACTGGCGTGGCGGTCAATCGCAATTTTTTCCCCGCCGCCATAGGAGCGAATAGCAGTGGTCCGACATTTCGGGAGATAAGAAGGTTTGAAAAGTCAGCGTTCCGTCCTATAAAAAAAGAAAAAACTAACTAGCATTTGTTAGTATAAGGTTAGGCAATATAATAGAGTAGATATATTGTGTGTTGATTTGTAAAATTATGTACATTTATTTTAAATATTTATAAAAAAATCTTATCTTGGAAGCTGTGAAAAACAACTTCAAAGGCCAAGCAGGAAACCATCCTTACCCCAAAATTCATTCTCCTGTTGATGCCAAGCTTTAACACACTAGAAATAAGGTTTAAAAAATTTAATAACTCTAAATCTAATCTAAATCACTTTATTATGAGAAAAAAACTCACTATTTTATTTAGTGTATTGTGTTGTTGTATCTTCTCTTGGGGAAGTTTGCAGGCACAGTGTCCTCTGGTAACTTCTTTCTCTCTGGGAGATGCCGCACCTACAGGAGGAGCTTGTGCAGGTTTGACACAATTGAGTACCTGTCATTATGCAGGGGAATATGGTTCATTTATTAACCCAGCAGATGGGGAGACTTATTGTGTTTCGGATAATTTGGGAGCCGCTGACTTTCTGACAGTTTATGCCAGTGACCAAACAACAGTCATTGCTTCTGGTCCTGCTGATGGTAGTGTTTGCTTTACCTATGATGCAGCTAGTATGGGAACAGAAATTTTTGTCGCCATTAATTTAAATGATGGTAATTGTGGTACAGTGAGTGAATGCCGTATACCAGCAGTTGAATGTACCAGCTGTGCGGGACCAGCCTGTGATTTGTGTGATTTTGGTCTGGTTTCCAACTGTGACTTGATGGGAGGTTATACCATAGATGTTACATTTAATGGAGCCAATGGAGACTATACCATTATGGACGGTTTGGGAGGTATGCTGGATGTTACGACTTCGGGAACTTACACATTGACAGGTCCTTATGACTTGGGTGCAGCAGCTCCAGAGATTGTAGTGATAGACAATACAGATCCAGGAACTTTGTGTTCGGATACATTGGTCGCTACAATTCCAGCTTGTAATGCAGGGGCGAGTTGTAGTAATCCTGTTATTGTGACAGATGGTGATTTGCCATTTTGTGTTGCAGGAGAAAATACTGCCAATTATGGAGACGATTTTGATGGCAGTCCTTGCGGGAATAGTTATTTGAATGGAGATGATTATGTGGTTGAATATACACCTGCTGCCAATGTATCGGTCAACATTGATTTGTTTAATTTGACGGATACTTATGCTGGTGTAAGTGTGTTTGATGCTTGTCCCAATGATGCAGCGGCGGCTTGTATAGGAACTGCTGTAGCTGGAAATACAACAAATGACCAGAGTTTGAGTCAATTGATTTTGACTGCTGGAACGACCTATTATGTTGTGGTATCTACTTGGCCTGCTCCACAGTCTACAGGTTTTGATTTATGTATTACACCCAATGCTTGTGATTTGGCAAACATTAGTGCTGCGGTGAGTTGTAGAGGGGCTGGAGTCTTTAATTTAGATGTTACTTTTACAGGAACAGACCCCGATGGCTCTTATACCATTAGCGATGATAAAGGCACTGCGCCTTTGGCTGGTTTGGATACAACAGGTTTGGCGGGTACACCTTATTCTTTTGGAACATATGGTGATGCTGATTTGCCTGTAACGATTTATGTTGCGAGTACTTCTGATCCTGCTTGTATTGATTCGGTAACAGTTACCTCTGCGACAGAGTGTGCGCCTGGTGCTTCTTGTGCCCTTCCTGTGGATATTACCTCTTTGCCTTATTCTGAAATAAATGATAGTTTGAATACACCACCTGGTGCTACTTGTGGATTTGGAGACAATTACGACAATGTTTGTGGTAGCACACATTCAGATGGAGAAGATTATGTATTGACCTATACGCCTGCTGCTGATGAGACTGTTGAGATAGGGTTGACCTATTTGACAGATTTAGACAACTTAGAAGATTTTGGAATATTTGTTTTGGATGCTTGTCCAGATGACGCTGCCGCCAACTGTGTTGATTTTGTGGAAGCAGATGATGCAGATGCCAGTTTGATTGTCAATTTGATGGCTGGACAACAATATTACATCATTATTTCGGGTGATGATTTTCCTGCTTGTGTGAATTTTGATTTAAACATACAAGTCAATGTTTGTGATTTGGCAGGTGTAGCTGCGGCAGTTAATTGTACAGGTCCAGATGCCTTTGGTGTAGATGTTACTTTTACAGGTACTGATGCCGATGGTGCTTATACCATTAGTGATAATATAGGAACTGCACCTTTGGCTGGTCAGGATACAACAGGTACAGCAGGTACGCCTATATCTTATGGTGCTTATACAACTGCTGATTTACCAGTGACCATTTATGTAGCAAGCAATAGTTCAGGAGAGTGTATAGATTCTACAATCATAACTGCTGCGCCCTCTTGTGTAACAGGGGCAACTTGTGAATTGCCTGTAGTGGTGACGGATGGAGATTTGCCTTTCTGTGTAGTAGGAGAAAATACCGCCAATTATGGTGATGATTTTGAAGGCAGCCCTTGTGGCAATAGTTACTTAAATGGAGATGATTATGTGGTTGAATATACTCCAGCTTCTGATGCAACAGTGAATGTTGACTTGACCAATTTGACAGATACCTATGGTGGGGTGAGTGTGTTTGATGCTTGTCCAAGTGATACAGCAGCAGCTTGTATAGGAACAGCCGTAGCTAGTTCGACAACCAATGACCAAAGTTTGAGTGGATTAGAATTGACGGCTGGGACAACTTATTATATAGTAGTGTCTACTTGGCCCAGTCCGCAATCTACAGGATTTGATTTGTGTATTACAGCCAATGTTTGTGACTTGGGAGATGTGGCAGCAACGGCTGCATGTGTAGATGGTAGCAATTCGGAAGCTTTGGTGAGCTTTACGGGAACAGATCCAGATGGTTCTTATACCATTTCGGATAACATTGGTACTGCTCCACTAACTGGACAAGATACAACTGGAACAGCGGGTGCGCCTATTGCTTATGGTTCTTATGCAACTGCAGATTTCCCAGTGACCATTTATGTAGCAAGTAATGTCGATGCTGCTTGTATTGATTCGGTGGTTTTGACTGCTAATATTTGCGATGAGATTTGTGGCAAGTCAAGTTCTACTATGGAAGAATGTGTGGTTGTGCCTGGAAATTATGGTGTCAATTTGAATTGTACAAGCAATGTCGATTTGAGTGCATTGAGTGCTCCTGGTACTTGTGTTGCAGTTTCTATTGTTGGAAATACAGAAGCCTGTTGTGATTCGGTATTTGTGATGGGAGCTGATACTACAGGGAATTTGGTTGATATTAGATTTAGTGGTGCCATTGATACGATTGTTTATTTGGATGCCTCTTTTCCATTTGATGTCAACTTTAATTCTGATGGTTCTGTTAATGGTGGAGCTGATCCAATAGACATTTGTTGGTCTTTGGTAAGCGATTGTTTTGCGCCACCAGCTTGTGATTTGAATTTGTTGACGCTTGCAGATGTTTGTGAAGGTTTGAATGGCTATTCGATAGATGTTGCTTATTTTGGAACCTCAGGCGATTACACCATTTCTGATGGCACCAATTCGATTAATGTAACATCCTCTGATGCAGTTAATACAGTAGCCGACTTGGGCTGGGCAGCTTACACAGCTGATTCGGTAGTCATTACAGTAACTGACAACAGTCAAGCAGCAGGTACAGAGGGTTGTGAATTAACAGATACTTTGTTTGCACCGATTTGTTCTGATGTGTGTGCCAATGATACAGTCAATGAGGTGGCTGCATGTTTGACAGTGGCGGACGGATATGATATTAACTTGAATTGTACAACTGTCATTGATTTGCCAGATGGAGCTTTTGATCCTGCTACTCAATGTATCAAAGTTGCCATCAATGTAACAACTGAAGCGTGCTGTGATAGTGTAGTAGTCAATGGAGTAATGTATTCTGGTGCGATTTCAGATACCATTACCTTGTTTGAAGAACCATTTAGTATTGGATTCAATAGTGATGGTTCGGTGAATGCTGTGGGTGGAACCATTTGTTATGAAGTGAGTTCAGATTGTGCTTTGACTTGTCCTTCTTATGGAGCCAATTTTATAGACTTGGCGACGTCAGCAGATGGATGTGTTACTGAAGACAATGGAGACGATGCTGCTCTAGACTATGGTGATTGTCAAACAGATGTTGTATTTGAAGGCTGGACTTGGTCTTATACCGAAAACTTTGATGCATTGGCGGCATTGGCGGCTGGTGATACCTTAGATTTTAATGGTAATTTTGGCAATGCTCCAACGGCTTCTCAAAGCTGTGAAATAGAAAGAGTTTATTATAAATATGTAGTTACTTTGGATCCTACGAGTAATTGTGCTGCTGATTGTGGTACAGACCTCATTAGCCCTGAAGGCTACTATGAAGTAAATCCACCTTTGACCATTGATGATGTAATCTTTACACTTGGTGATTGTAGTACTGCTCCGTTGGTCGAAGTGAATCCCGCTTCAGCTTGTGCTGCAAGTATCATCATTACTCCAAGGGTGAATAATACTTATGCTGGTCCTTATGATTGTGCCAATGGTGCTGTATCAGGAGTGGATACCTTTGATATTTTCATTCCAAATCCATTGTTCCCTGATTGTGATCCTTTTGCTGCTTTCTTTGCGACAGTTGGTTGGGGATGTGAGGCTTGTACTTGTCCGTCCATCAGTGCGTCTGCTGGAAGTGGGGCAACAATCTGTTCTGGCGAATGTGTAGACTTGTCTATTTCATTGGTTGATTTGCAAGAATCTATTGCGCCAGCAACCATAGACAATGGAACAGGGGCTGCTCAGTGGGAAGTAACTGATTTAGTACAAGACAACTTGGGAGATGCGACAGGTTTCTCTGTCAATTATTTGCTCTTTAGTGATGACAATGGCGGTTCAGGTTCAGAAGACTCTGCTTCTATAGTGATTCCTTTGGGAGATATGTCAGCTACGAGTGGTAACTTGAATTTGAGCTTCAATACCGATTGGTATATTTATACTTCTGATAATGTAGCTGAATTCTTTACTGCTTCAATCTCAACAGATGGAGGAATGACTTGGACACAAGTATTGTATTTAGATGAAGCATCGGGTATTTTAGATACTACTGCCAATGTAGATTTGAGTGCATTAGGCGTATCCAATACAACGACTGATTTGTTGTTACAATTTATATATGATGATGGTAGTGATGGCACCAACATTGGTTGGAGTTATGGAGTTGGTATAGACAATATAACAGTAACAGATGACAATGGTACAGTTTACCTCAACGACTTTGAAGCGGGTAGTGGTGCCATTGAAGGTAGACCTGTGAATTACCAGATTTCTTGGATTGATGTAAATGGCGATGGTGGAGGTGTCAGTGGCAGTACAGACTTAGCTGATACAACTTATACTTCTTGCTTTACGGCTACTGGCTGTGATGTTGTTCAAGATACAGTAATTGCAGTGGTAACTTGTGCAGGCAATCAAGCTGAAATTAGAGATACGTTTGTGGTCGATATTTATCCTGTACCAAGTATAAGTGAAGTTGCTGGTTGTAGCTTGGCTGTAAGTGATGATTGTACAGACAATAGCAATTTGGTAATAGAATATGATGACAATGGTACTTGGGTTGCTGGTTCTAGTGTACCTGGTACGCCAAATGAAGGAGATATGGCGACCTTTAGAGCCTATGTCAACGGAGCACCAACAGGTTGTATGACTACACTGACTGTTACAGCTGAAAACTGTACAATCGAAGGGTGTACCGATCCTTGTGCGTCTAACTATGATCCAATGGCAGGGGTAGACGATGGTAGTTGTATGCCTTATGATATGACTTGTGATGATGGCTGTGATTTGACAACTGATACTTATGATCCAGTCAATTGCGAATGTGTCTTTACTGCTCCTGACCCAGACGATGGCTGTGATTTGACAACGGATACCTTTGATCCAGAGTTTTGTGTAATCATTAATGCCATACCAGATAGTTGTAGTGTGTTTGATGATGCTGGACCAAATTGTGGTTGTGTAATTGACTTATTTAATTGTGCAATTGTTAATGTTCCACCACCTTCTTGTGATGATGGTTGTGATTTAACAGTAGATACATATGATGAAACTAATTGTGAATGTACCAATACA
>JAHDIA010000792.1 GCA_020631035.1 Chitinophagales bacterium
ACATGGCTAAGTTAGAACTATTGATGCCCAAAATGGGTGAGAGTATTATGGAGGCTACTATTTTGAAGTGGCTAAAGAAAGAGGGCGACCCTGTGGAGCAAGATGAGGCAATTTTGGAAATTGCAACAGATAAAGTTGATTCGGAGGTTCCTGCTCCTGAAAGTGGGGTAATGGGTAAGGTTTTGTATGGTGAAGATGAAGTTATTGCTGTGGGAACGGTCATTGCCTATATTCATACTGATGGAGAAGCCAGTGTAGAGGTTGCAGCTCCTGTGGTTGAAAAAGTGCAAGAGGTGGCGGTTGCTCAAGAGGTGGTTGAACAAGTAATGCAACCTGTGGAAGTCGCTGTGCAGTCTGTTGCGAAACAAAATGGACACAGTGGGCGTTTTTATTCGCCTTTGGTATTGAATATTGCCCGTACAGAGGGTGTTTCGATGGATGAATTGGAAGGTTTGAGTGGTTCTGGCAAAGATGGTCGAGTGACTAAAAAAGATATTTTGGCTTATGTCAAAGGTGGCCGTCAACAGCAGCAAAGAGTGGCTCCGAATGTGCAGACTGCTCCAAGTGTTCAAGCGGCTCCCAAGCCTGCTCCGAGTGTTTCATATGAGGGACAAAATGTGGAGATCGTTGAGATGGACCGTATGCGTCGTTTGATTGCCGATCATATGGTGATGTCGAAGCAAGTGTCGCCTCACGTTACTTCTTTTGTTGAGGCGGATGTAACAAATTTGGTCAATTGGAGAAATCGTGTCAAGGGTACTTTCCAGAAAAGAGAGGGACAAAAAATTACGTTTACACCTATTTTTGTTGAGGCGGTTGCCAAGGCACTCAAGGATTTTCCTTTGGTGAATGCCTCGGTTGATGGGCATAGAATTATTGTGAAAAAAGACATCAATATTGGTATTGCGACTGCCCTACCCTCTGGCAATTTGATTGTGCCTGTGGTACATCACGCTGATAATTTGAATTTGTTGGGCATTACCAAGCGTGTGAATGAATTGGTGGACAAGGCTCGTAACAATAAGTTGTCGCCCAATGATACCCAAATGGGTACGTTTACTTTGACCAATGTGGGTACTTTTGGTAATTTGAGTGGTACACCGATTATCAATCAGCCGCAAGTGGCGATTTTGGCGACGGGTGCTATTAAGAAAAAACCTGCGGTATTGGAGACAGAACATGGTGATGTGATTGCGATTCGCCATTTGATGTATATGTCACTTTCGTATGACCACCGAAGTGTTGATGGTTATTTGGGTGGTAGTTTCTTGAGAAGGGTCGCTGATTATTTGGAGGCTTTTGATGGGACGAGGGAGATATAGGTTTTAGTCGATGGTCGATCGTTCTTAGTGTTTTGTATCCTTGATGGTTTGCGAATAAAATAAGATTGAAAATAAAAAACCGCTTTCAATATGATTGAAAGCGGTTTTTTTATTGGTTTTGTGTTTGTTTTAATCGTCGTTGAGAAATCTGTCTTTGACGATTTGTTGGAATTCTTTGACGGTTGGGTCTTCGTCTTTCCAGTTGTATTTCATTTTGACGTGTAGGTTGAGGTAAGTAAATGCCTCGATTACATTTTTGCTTTTGCCTAAGTCGTCAAGTGTTTTGTCAAATACTGCTCCATCTCCACCAAACAGTTCATTGATAAAAGCGTAGCGTTGGTTGTAGCTTATGTTAAAAGAACGGCGTTTGCTAGAAGACATACGCAATCTGTCGAGTAATTGCGTTTGGTCGTTGCTGGCTTCGGGTTTCACATTGAAATTAGACTCTGTAATACGTTCTTCCCTATTGTCTTGGCTTGCCTTGATTTTTTGTGCGATATTGGTCAGAACATCCGTTTTGGCTGCATCCTCAACAAAATTGTTGCTTGTATTGGCAGTTGGAATTTCAACTACTGGGGGTTCTTCTTGTTGTGTGATGTTTTGTTCTAGCACATCAAAGACTTTGGGAGGTGGTTCGTTTTGCAATTCCTCTAGTGGCTCCGTTTGTAATTCTTTTATGGGTGTATCTGGTAATTCTGGGCTTTGAAACTCAACCGCATTGGGTTGATCGAGTTGTTCGGAAACAATATTGATTTCTTCATCGAAACTCACTGTATTTTCAGCAAGTTTGTTTTCGAGTGTTTCGGGAGTTTTGATTTCTAAATTTCCAGCTTGCCATTCTATGCTTTCAGTTGTATTTTCCTCATCATATAAGTTGGCAAAAGTTTCTTCAGATTCTTCCTTTATGGAAGCTGGCTCTTCAAAATTATTGTTTTTCTTCCTTACCTCTTCTAGGATGTTGGTAAGGTCTTCTGTTACTTCCTCTTTGATTTCCAAATCAGATGCTTCTTCCAATTTGAGTGCGCTAGTATCAATAGGTGTACTAGGGCTGGTATCTAAAATGAAGGCATCTTCATCTATAAATTTCTCTGGGGTAGTAGTTTCTGCCTCCTCATATTCTAAAACAGTATCATATAAGTCAATGGCATATCTTTTGAGCAATGCCATTTCTAAGTTTGAAGATTGCAAGGGATTGGATTCAATAGATTCGAACAAATAGTTGATTTTCCGAAGAACCAGATCGACTTTTTTTA
>JAHDIA010000793.1 GCA_020631035.1 Chitinophagales bacterium
GCTTGTGACGATGGAGGTACGGCTGCAGATGCTGCAGATGATACAGCCATCATTACCATTGATCCTAGTGGTACTTTTGATGATGGTAATGGCAATGTTACCCCACTGGCTGGTACTTATACAATTGCTGGTTTGCCAACTACAACTATGGGTACTTTTGGTACTCCTGTAATGGAAACAGTTCCTGCAGATGGTACCTCTTATGCAGTAACCATCACCTATACTGATGCTAATGATCCAAATGTAGTTTGTACAATGATGGCAAATATTGTGGCTCCTGGACCTTGTTCCAATGCTGTTTGTAGCTTAAGTGCTGTCGAAGCTGTTGCTGCAGCTTGTGACGACGCTGGTACAGATATGGATCCTGCAGATGACACCTTTACCTTTAGTGTAACGGTTACCAATACCGATCCTACTAACTTCCCAACCTTCTCAGATGACCAAGGGAATCCTGCTCAAGCGAGTGGTGCAACCATTATGTATGGTCCATTCCCTATTGCTGGAGGGGCTATTACAGTGAATTATACAGATGATACCGATCCTACTTGTACGACCTCTATCACTGTTCAACCTCCTGCTACTTGTTCGGATGCAATGAACCCACCAGTAATTGGTGCGACCGATCCTTGTAACTGTGCATTGGGTATTGATTTAGATGCTGATCCTGCAAATGGAAATGAATTGGCTGCTGAAACAATTACACTTACGGGTGGTAGTGGTGCATTTACAGTTACTGCTGTCAGTGGTTTGGTAGACGCAACAGGTGCTCCTGTGGTACTTGCAGATGTTCAAGCTGCCTTGGCCGCTGGTGGTCCAGCTACTTTCTATTTGCCAGCAGACAATGCGGCAACTTACACTTTAGACTTTGAAGATGCTGCCGATGCTGCAAACGCTTCTAGTCTAGCAGGTGGTCCTTGTGCTCCTTGTAGTGGTACAACAGATATTCCAACCTTGTCTGAATGGGGATTGATTACCCTAGCATTGTTGTTGATGTCTTATGGTTCTCTTGCTTTGGTAGGTACTGCTGGTTTGGCGGGTTCTACTTCGCAACGCAACATCAACTTTGGTAGTCGTATGTTTAGCTTACCATTTGACAATAGAGTTTACCGCAAAGCATTGATGCTAACAGGTATTTTGGCCGCTGCTGGTTTTGCTACTTGTTTCGGAATCTATGGTGCTATCTTTATGAGTGACATCATTGGTACGGCAATCGCTGGTCCAGTGTTTGCTTACTTAGCACACTTGTTGTACTTGTTGGAAACTCGTCGTGAGAAAAAATAATTAGATGGCATTTGTCAGTCTGATTTAAATCCATAAAATAAATCCTTGCTTCATCTTGAGGCAAGGATTTTTTAATTTTACACTCTATCAATACTCAAGTCAATAAGCCCAATATGTTACTCAAACAAATCATCATTGTCTCTGGCTTACAACGTAGTGGAACCGCTATGTTGATGCAGATGCTCACTCAAGGAGGCATCACTCCATTTATAGATGACAAACGTGCAGCCGATGAATGCAACCCCAATGGTTATTACGAACATTCAATGGTACAACAGTTGGCTACTAAAAATTTCTTTTTGCGCAATGCAGTTGATAAAGTAATAAAAGTATATGCCAAACAACTGCAACAGTTGCCACCAGAATACCGTTACAAAATTATTTTTGTAGAACGAGACATCTATGAAGTTTGGGCATCTAGACACAAAGTTTATAAATACCGTGGCCACGAAGTCAAAGAAGGATTTTTTTCGGTTAGAAATAGAGAGGGCATCAAAAGAACCATAGAGCAAATCAAAGAATGGGCGGCTTTAAAAAACAATGTAGACCTTTTAGGTTTACAGTATAGCGAGATCATTGAGCATCCATTGGAAAATTCAAAAAAAATACAGACATTTCTACAACAAGAATTGGACATAGACAAAATGGCTGGAGCTGTTGACCCATCTTTGCATCGTGAAAAAGGAGATAAAAACTTTTTGATAACTGACAGAGCACCGATAAGTATTTCCAAGATCATAGACCAATATGCCAAAGACAAAATATACTGCGAAATTGGTATAGGCGAGGGCCATACGCTCAATGCTGTCAAAGGCAGCCTCTTAAAGTTTGGTGTCGAAATTGACGAATATGGCGTCAACCGTTGCAGAGAACTTTATCCACGTTTGAATGTAAAAAAAGGTGATATATTGGAACTATTGCCACACGTCAAATTTGAGGTCTGTTATCTATGGCTGACTTATCCAATCGCTGAAGAGGTCGTTAATAAAATATTGGAGAAAAATAAAAACACCATAGTGTTGATGGGCTTAAATTATTTTTATCACCTAGATACCAATGATGAGAAGTATCAGCGGTATGTTGCCATTTATCCTCCACATGCCAATGCGAAAGAATGGAATGCAAGCATCAAAAAACATTTGTCGTCTTTGGAGGAAAGAGGATTTAAACACAGCATACAACAAGTGAAAGCAGAAAACGACGAACTTTTTAGTGTCGCCATTATTCAAAAAACATAGGTTCTAAATTGGGGCTTAATTGCCAATTAAAAGTGTTTTGTAAAGTTCTTCTTT
>JAHDIA010000794.1 GCA_020631035.1 Chitinophagales bacterium
GATTTAAATTTAAAAAAGTGAAGTTTAAAAAAATATTATTAATAGACAATTACGATTCGTTTACCTACAATTTGGTAGATTATTTTAAACGATTGGGTTGCGAGGTATTGGTGTTTAGAAACAGCATAGAAGCAGAAAAATTAAAAGACATTGAATTTGATTTATTGGTCATTTCACCTGGACCTTCTACACCTTCCAACGCAGGGAATTTGTTTGACATCATTAAATTGTTTTACCAAACCAAACCCATTTTGGGAATCTGTTTGGGCTTACAAGCATTGATTGAGTTTTTTGGAGGAAGCCTCAAATTGGTTCCCCCACAACACGGCAAGGCAGACAACATCATCAATGATCAAAAAACGATTTACACGGGTTTAGATTCTGTTATTGAGGTGGCACGTTACCATTCATTGGCAGCAGACGAAGTGCCGAACTGTTTTGAAATCAGCGCAAGGTCGGGTGACGGAACGGTAATGTCTGTTCGACATAAATTATTGCCCATTGAAGCAGTACAATACCATCCCGAATCGGTCTTGAGTATGAAGGATGAAGTGGGCATGAAAATCTTAAAAAATGCCTTGGAGGGTAAAATAGCCAGTGGCAACATTCATTATTCAGCCTTGATGCAAAAATTGTCTAGCAATGATGATTTGGAACGCCAAGAAGTAGAAGACTTTGTAGATCATATTGTAGAAGAACAGTTAACCGAAGATCAAAAATTGATTTTGTTGGTTGCTCTTTCTCAAAAGTTGAGAGAAGCCAAAAACCTAATACATTTTATCAATATTCTACAAGATAAAAATGCCTACGAAGTAAATGAGCAAATCGCTAGTAGTGGTTTGGACATTTGTGGAACAGGTGGTTCTGGTTTGCCTCGTTTTAATACCTCAACTATTTGTGGTATTTTGTTGGCGAGTTTGGGCGTGCCCATCATCAAACACGGGAACAAGGCGGCTTCAGGACGTTTTGGTAGTTTTGATTTACTAGAAGCATTGGATGTGCCAATTTTGGCCAATCAATCACAATTGGAGAATGCATTGAACGAAACCCAATTGGCTTATTTGTATGCTCGCAAAACACATCCAGTTGTGGGGAAGTTTGCAGCAACGCGAGCTAGAATGGGAGTACCGAGTATTTTCAATGTCATTGGTCCGCTCTTGAACCCTTACAGTCCTAGCAAGCAATTCATAGGAACGGCTTTTGCACAATTTATGGAGGTGATTTTTGAGACAGGCATTCTGATGGGGAAAGAAAAAGTAGCTGTGGTACGCTCGGATGACGGATTGGACGACATTTCGGTTTCGACTAGCACAAAAGTTTTGCTTTATGCAGATGGCAAAAAAACAGAGCAAATATTGAGCCCACAAGATTTTGGAATTGAACCAGTACCTTTTGAGCAACTCAAATGCGAGAAAAAAGAAGAGAACATTCAAATTGCACAAAAAATGCTCAAAGGTGAACTCGATACAGAACATTACAAATTGGTTGCCGCCAATGCCGCTTATATTTACGCCAATTTCTACAAAGAAATGGATTTAAAAGAGGCATATACATTGATGGTCGAAACTTTGAAGTCTGGGAAATTAAAACAACACTTAAAAGATTATAAAGAGGCAATTGCCAATGAAAGTATTGAATATACTGTGAAATGAATTGATGTTATCTAACTATAGAAGCAAAGGTTGTGGTGTGTCATCGCTAATAATTTACCCGCTATCCGCTTTTAGTCCCATAGGTTTTAAAAACCTACGGGAGCTAACTGCTGCTATCGAGACGGTCCGACGCTTCGGCTAGTTTATATCATACAGTCGCCTTCGCAGAGAACGCTTTTTGAATAAATACAACTATGAAAGAGGTCGCAAGCATATTGAAGGAAATCGTTGCATACAAGAAAACGGTTGTGGAGAAATTGCACAAGCTCTATAACTTGGAAGAGCTAAAAACAGAAGTGGTGCAGTCATCATTGTCTTTTTATGGGAAGTTGGGAGACAAGAGGGCTGGAAATGAGCAGTTTTTTATTACTGAATTTAAACGCAAATCTCCTTCGGAGGGATGGATCAATCAAGAGGGGGCTGTGACAGATATAGTCGCCAAGTACAAAAAAATGGGAACTGATGCCATTTCTGTATTGACAGATGAATTGTATTTTGGTGGGAGTTATGAAGATTTGTTCGGTGTAACAGAAGAGACCAAAGAAACAGAAATTTGCATTTTAAACAAGGAGTTTGTCATTAGTGAAATACAAATTTACTTGGCTCGTAAGTTTGGTGCCCACATTGTTTTGTTGATTGCAGCAATCTTGAGCAAGGAAGAATTAAAACGTTTTAAATCCATTGCAGAATCCTTGGGAATGGGCATCATTTTAGAAGTCCACAATTTAGAAGAATACGAAAAGGTCAAAGATTTAAATTTTAAAGTTATTGGCATCAACAATCGGGATTTGCATAGTTTTAAAACAGCGGTCAACAATTGCAATTACATTGCCAGGCATTTAATAGATAAACCTTTTGTTATTGCTGAGTCTGGTATGGGCAGTCCAATGGATTTGAGAATCACGTCTACCCATAGTGA
>JAHDIA010000044.1:0-9073 GCA_020631035.1 Chitinophagales bacterium
GACGAATGACGAATGACGAATGACGAATGACGAATGACGAATGACGAATGACGAATAAATAAAAATCTAAATTTAATTAATTCGCAACTCTACATTCTAAAATCTAAATTTAATTAATTCGTAACTCTACATTCTAAAATCTAAATTTAATTAATTTCCATTGGGCAACGTCATGGGTTCTAGGCTGCGTGTACTCTGGTTAACCGACGCATGCTTTTGGCTGCGCACCAAAGTTCATCCACCCGCTCATCCGACACTTCAAATATTAAAATACAAGACTAGCTATACAACTATGTTGAAAAGAATACTACTCATTTTTATATTGCTTTTGGGCATTTCCCAACTAACTTATGGGCAATGTCCCACGACTATTTTGATGGGATTGGGGGATACTATTGTGTATCAAGAAGAAGATTTACCCATTAACCTCATCAGCTTGGCAAATACCATCACTTACGATGCAGGAGGAGCTGTTACATTTACTTGGTTCGATTCGGATGGCATAGAAATCAATCCTGCCGACAACTTCAACCAAGATGTAAGCAATACTTGTATTCCCTTGTTTTTCGATTTAACACTAGATATTCACTGCGAAGATACAGGCGATTTGTTGTTCGCTGATGTGGCAACCACCATTGCTTTGTATCCCTGTCAGTCCATATCCGAAAGTTTTTATGATGCTCCCGATGTAACTGAGGCGTGTAGTTTTGAGGTTACCCCTATGTGTCCTAATGGCAATTTAATTGTGGAATATGCTATCTTTGGAGTGGACAATTTTCAATCCAATCCCTTTACTCCCTTGGCTCCAGGTGAAATGGCAACTTATTCATACAGAGTATTTGCTGAAGGTGCGCCTGATAATTGTGGAGCATTTGGTATACAAACCATCGAATGTCCCAATTGTACTGAAATCAACAGCCTCATTTTGGTCCCCCCAGTCCCAATTGATGCAACAGCCAATGTTTGTACAGGCGAAACCTTTGATTTAACCAATTTTACCAATATACCTGGGGGCATTATTTCAACCAGTGCTCCCCTTGAACAAGTAGCAACTTGGTTTGACGAAGATGGTAATCAAATTACTAATCCAAGTGACTTGTTATTGGAACATTCAGGGACTAGTTGTGAAGCAGAAGAAAGAGTCTTTACCCTAGAATTTGATTGTATCAGTGATCCAGATGCCTGGAATCTTTTTGCAGGGACTTTTACAGCAACCATTTATCCAGATCCAAGCGACTTTATCAGTCTACCTGTGGGTTGCGAAACAGTCATTCAAGAAAATTGTCCTGTGGGTTCTTTAGAAATATTGTACTCTACCGATGGTGGCACAACTTTCGCCCCTACACCTCCACCTATCTTAGTCGATGGTGACCCTGCTTTAAATGTATTGTATCAAGTAAACATTCCAAGTGCCCCCCTTGATTGTAATTTGGCAGATGATTTTACCGCTAGTTGTAGTGATGATTGTCCTACAACCATCAATAATGTTTCCTCCATCAATATTCCCACCAGCAATCCTTGTCAACCTTCTTTTACATTCAATACTCAAAACATCAATACACTCATAGTTCCAACAGCAGAAATTGCCAATGCCACCTTTACTTGGTTGGATGAATTGGGAAATCCCTACCCTTTATCAAACGATGCCATTAGTCTCATTTATGATGAAGATGGTTGTAATCCTGATGTACATACCATCAATGTCATTGTTGGCTGTATCAATGATCCCAATTTTGAATTTGATGCAGGCAGTTTTTCCATTACATTTTATCCACCAATAGCTCCCATCATCTTATCTGAACCAGATGGGTGTAATACAGAGGTCGTTTTAGACTGTCCTCCCAACAGTGGCATTACCATAGAATATTCTACAGACAATATCAACTTTAGCCCCACTCCCCCCCCAGCCTTGCAGCCTGGTGATCCATCTTTTGAGTTAATTTACCAAGTTTTTAATGGTGGGATGGATATAAATGGAACCAATGACTGTTTTTACAGCGGTTCTGTCTTCTTGGAATGTCCAATAGACACTATGCCTCCTCCAGCCTGTCCTTTTGCTGGAGAAATTTCTAGGGCTGACCTTTGCAATACCGACGGTATCATCAACTTATTTGATTTATTAATCAATGCCGATACTGGTGGAGAATGGCTCAATATGCCAGTTATCACCCCCAACAACAACAATGATGTTGGCTATGACCCTATTAATGGAACATTTGATCCTACAGATCAAGTAGGAGGTACTTATCAGTTTGAGTACTTCTTTCCTTCAAGCATTGATTGCCCAGAGAGTAGTACAAGTCTAACTATAGATTTGATAGAAGGGCCTCAATTAAATTTAGTAGGAGAAGGTAATGTATGCAATGATACAGGTGATCCTAGCACGATTAATTTGAATAGTTTTTTGTTGGATGAAGACACCACAGGCATCTGGATAGCCTTAGACAATGTCCCCATCACTTTCAACGATTCACTCATCATTGATTTTACGGGTGTTCCGAGTGGTGAATATTTGTTTGCTTACACTTTGCCCGTTGATTCAGCCAATACATGTGGCAACAATGTTTTTGAAACGCTCATTAGGGTAGAAGCCTGCTTGGGTAAGATATTGTTGCCTACGGCATTTACGCCCAATGGTGATGGCTTAAATGATGTATTTGAAATCATCAATCCTCAAGGAGTAGAGTCGGTTAGTCTCAATATTTTCAATCGTTGGGGACAAAAGGTTTTTGAAACCAGTGATCCTTATGAGGGATGGGATGGCACTTTTAATCAGACCGAACAAGAGGTTGGTGTTTATCCTTTCTATATAGAGGTCAATTATCTTGATGGTAGCAATGAATCCAGCTTTGGCAGTGTGACATTACTTAAATAAAAATGCACTATTAAATACTCTGTAACGTAAATTTCTATACATTTTGGCGGTATCTTTTCGTCCTATACTGCATCTCGTACTCGCCTTGGTAGCTATGGCTACCAGGCTCCGTGCGTTCTTTGTATAGAACAAAAATCTACTAGCCAAAATATAAATTTATTTAAATTACAGAGTATTAAATGGTGAAAGGTGACACTTTTGAGGAATTGAATTCCTCAAAAGTGTCACCTTTCTTTTTTATTCAAACAAGGGGAACTTTCCTATTCCATATTTAGTTGACTTTTTTACAAAAAGGACAAGTGTCGTAGAGAAGAATTTCTTCGTAACTATAACGATCCTAAGGTAGCGTAATTCGGGTGACCGAACTAGCGAAAGTCGGTGGAATATCGACGTGGCAAAAGGCTGTTGTTGGTCTGATCCATCTTCAATGGCGCAAGTCTCTTTCGAGAGATGTCGAATTGCCTGTTCACTGCCCCACAGTCTCTCAATCTTTGAGAGAACTCGACCAAGCACATTGGCTAGATGTCGGGGGTAAGAACGATGGCTTGTAAAAAGCCAATTTTTTTCTCGTTTGTTGCCTTGTCCCTTTTTCACACCTCGACTCGTCTATTTAGACTTCACACTTCTAAATCTAAAAGACGATGTACAATCCAAATATCCACCATCGCCGTTCCATTCGATTACGGGGATATGATTATTCCCAAATGGGTTTGTATTTTTTGACCATTTGTTGCCAAAACAAACACATCCAAACATTTGGGGTGGTGCGCCAATACACAATGGTATTGAATGATGCGGGCAAAATGATTGCCAACACCTATTACGAATTGGAAAACAAATTCCCCAAAATTCGATGCCACGAAATGGTGGTGATGCCGAATCATTTTCATTGCATTATTGAAATTGCCTCTAACCCTATTGTACGGGCAACCCTTGTGGTTGCCCCAAATCCGACCAACCCATCATCCCATGACAAAATGGACCACAACATACCAAACATTAATGATTCCATTTTGAAATATGACGACATTGGGCAAGCACAAGGCATTGCCCCTACAAATAACAAAAAAACATTGGGGGATTTTGTGGGGGCATTTAAATCCATTACCACCAACCATTACATCAATGGTGTCAAAAAATATGGGTGGGCACCATTCGACCGTCGGTTGTGGCAACGAAATTATTATGAACACATCATCCGCAATGAACAGGCATACGACCGAATTGCCCAATACATTTTGAACAATCCCGCAAAATGGCATATCGACAAATTCAATCAATAAAAAACACATTCTTTGACAATTTTTGCAGAAGAGAGCTATTTCTTAAACAAGCTATCCAGTCGCCTGTGGCTCCCTACTATTTGTTCAAGAACCACTCTCCAAAAATTGTCAAAGAACAAAAAAACAGACCCGACAACGCACCCAAACAAAATAACCTACGCTGGATAGTAGCGGATACCCCTGTGGTCCCGATTATCCTTTCGATTGCCTAAATAATGAAATAGATATTTCTTAACCATCGGGATTGCGCTTGCCCTGAAAGGAGTAGCAGCGGATAGCCAGGAGACACCCTCGCCCGAAGGATTGCGCATTCCGTCCTAATTTTTATAAAAAAAGGATATATTTACCGCAAAAAAACTCCATGTATTTAAGAAAAATATTCTTCCTTGTTTGTGTATTGTGTGCAGTTGGGCTAAATGTGTCAGGACAAACAACCATTGAACTTGACAATTCGACTGTTGAAGTGACGACCCTCACCCAAGGACTCTATGTTCCCTGGGAATTGGCTTGGGGACCCGACAATCAACTTTGGATGACTGAAAGAGATGGTGCCATCAGCAAAGTCGATCCAGAGACGGGTGAAGTGACAGAACTGCTTGTTTTGAGCGACAATGCTGAGATTCAGGAATCGGGTTTATTGGGGATGAGTCTCCACCCTGACTTTGCGGCTGTCCCTCAAATATTTTTTGTGTATACCTATTTTAAGGATGGAGATTTGACCGAAAAATTGGTGCGTTATACCTACAATGCTGCCAATGAAACTTTGGAAGATGAATTCATATTGATAGATGATATTCCTGCCATTGCGACCCACAATGGTTCTAGGCTTTGCATTACACCTGATTTGAAAATTTTGATGTCAACAGGAGATGTACAAGATGCTTCTTCGTCTCAAAACTTGAATGCATTGACGGGAAAATTTTTGCGTTTAAACTTAGATGGTTCCATTCCCGAAGACAATCCATTTGGTCCTGCTAGTCCAGTTTTCTCCTTGGGTCATCGAAATGCACAAGGCATTGTATTGGCAGACAATGGTTATTTGTACAGTTCTGAACATGGTCCTGTTGCCGATGATGAGTTGAACATTTTGGAAATGGGACGCAATTTTGGTTGGCCTGATGTATCAGGTTTTTGCAACAATGCGGTGGAATTCGATTTTTGTGAATCTCAAAATGTTGCAGAACCATTGGTTACTTGGACACCCACCATTGCTCCAGCAGGAATTGATTTTTACGACCACCCTGGCATTCCTGACTGGCAAAATTCAGTATTGATGGCGGTGCTCAAATCACAAGATTTTAGAGTGATGCAACTCAATGATGCAGGAACGGCCGTCATTGGTGGTGAAAGCAATGGCGTATTGAATGAACAATATGGACGTATGCGAGATATTTGTGTGGCACCCGATGGACGTATTTTTGTGTCGACCAGCAACAATGATGCCTATGGCAATCCTGCTATGTGGGGAAGCGACAAAATTCTGGAACTCAAAAGTGATATTGAAATCAACAATTATCCCAAAGCCAACTTTATTATGCAAGGTGATGGATTGGGTACTTATGTTTTTAAAAACCTTTCCCTCAATGCTACGTCTTATGAATGGGATTTTGGAGATGGCAACACCAGTACCGAAGCCAATCCGACACACAGCTTTGTCGAGTCAGATACCTATACCATTAAACTCACAGTAAGTAATGACGACTACAGTGTACAGAAACAATATACCTTATATATAGCAACGATTCTGCCCAATGCTGAATTTGAGGTTGCGACAAACTGTTTTGAAGTCACTTTTAACAATGCTTCTAACAATGCCACCTCTTATGAATGGGATTTTGGGGATGGCAATACCAGTACCGAAACCAGTCCTGGTCACACTTATGCCCAAGCAGGTATGTATACTGTTCAATTGATTGCCCAAACAAATGATTTAAGCGATACACTTACACAAGAAATCAGTGTATTGTGTGATACAATGTCTGCTATCAATCCAATAAATGTCCTAGAGGTAAAAGTTTATCCCAATCCAACAAACAACAAAGCTATTGTCCAGACTCCATTCGGTCAACAAGCCATACAAGCCTATCTCTACAATGCTCAAGGAGAAATATTGCGTACTATTCAACCAAATCTTATGGATGGACGTTTTGTAATAGAGGCAAGTAATTTGGGCAGTGGACTGTACTTTATTGTGGTCAAAAATGCAGATAATACTCAATTCACCAGCAAATTAATCGTAGAGTAAGCACGAATTACGTAACTTTGTTCAATGTGTCGATAAAATGGCGTTTGTTTTAGATGCCTATGGGAGATTGATTTAGTACACTTTTCCCTTATTACTTGACTTATTAATCATTTTGTAACAAATAACTTTTTTTGATAAAATGTTAAACTTAATACTCTTTGGCCCTCCTGGCAGTGGCAAAGGAACACAGGCAGCAATACTAATTGAAAAATACAACCTTAAACACATCTCTACTGGCGACTTGCTTCGCAGTGAGGTAGCAGCAGAGACAGAATTGGGGCTAGAGGCGAAGAAGTTTATGGACAAAGGTGATTTGGTCCCAGACGAAGTGGTCATTGGTATGATTGGTAATAAATTGGATACAGAAGCCAACAAGGTAAATGGTTTCATCTTTGATGGATTTCCTAGAACAGTTGCACAGGCAAAAGCCTTGGACAGCATGTTGACCGAAAAAGGTTTGAGCATTGATAAAGTCTTGTCATTACACGTAGGCGACGAAGAGATTGTCAAACGTTTGCTTCAACGTGCTATTGATCAGGGAAGGCCTGACGATACCAAAGAAGTCATCCAAAACAGACTCAATGTATACAAAAGCAGTACAGCTGTGGTAGCAGACCATTATGCTGACCAACTTAAACTAGCAGATATTCAGGGTGAAGGCAGTATTGAAGATATAGCTTCTAGACTGGCAGAACAAATCGACTCTATTTCTGTATAGGGGATTGAAAATTTAAGATTAAAAATTCAAGATTAGGATAAGTAAAACGAAAAAAATAAATAGAGCCATCTGACTTGAGATTTCACGACCTTCGGCGTCAATCCCGATGCATCGGGACGTCTTAGCCCTGCTAAGACTGGTGTGCCAGCCCAGTGGAATGCCAGCCCAGTGCGCTTTTTTCCGCATCGGCGGACCGCTTAAATCTCGCAAAATCTCTACTTCAAATTTTGGCTCAACTTATTAATTCCATTTTACTAACTATAGTTTCCTACAAAAAAATAAACTGGACGTATGCAAGCAAAGCTGCGTCCTTTTTTGTTCTAAGTTATATGGAAAGTAATTTTGTAGACTACGTAAAAATCAATTTTACCTCAGGCAATGGTGGCAAAGGTTCTACCCACTATAGACGGGAGAAGTTTATGCCTAAGGGTGGTCCCGATGGTGGCGACGGTGGGCGTGGGGGACACATCGTCCTACGAGGCAATCGCAATTATTGGACCCTCCTCCACCTCAAATACCGCAAACACATCAAAGCAGGACATGGGGGCGACGGAAGTGGCAACCAACGAACAGGCAAAGATGGTCAAGACATTTTCTTGGATGTTCCTTTGGGAACGGTTGCCAAAGACTTTGAAACCGACAAGGTACTTTTTGAGGTGCTGAATCATGACGAAGAATATGTTTTGCTAAAAGGTGGGCGTGGGGGCCGAGGAAATGTACATTTTAAATCCTCTGTCAATCAAACGCCTGATTATGCACAACCTGGAGAAGACGGTATAGAATCTTGGATGATACTTGAACTCAAAGTCTTGGCAGATATTGGCTTGGTCGGTTTCCCCAATGCGGGCAAGTCTACCCTATTGGCAAGTATCACTGCCGCCAAACCAAAAATTGCCAATTATCCCTTTACCACTTTGGTTCCCAACTTGGGCATCGTTCCCTATCGCAACGAGCGTTCATTTATTATGGCAGACATTCCAGGTATCATCGAAAATGCCCACCAAGGCAAAGGACTGGGACACCGCTTTTTGCGACACATCGAGCGCAACTCTACCCTTTTGTTTATGATTCCTGCTGATTCTGAAAACATCAAAAAAGAATACGAAATATTGCTCAACGAATGCGCTCAGTACAATGAAGAATTGATGCACAAAGATCGTTTGTTGGCAATCACCAAAGCAGACTTGGTAGATGAAGAATTGGAGGAAATGCTCAAACCTGAAATTCCACAGGATATTCCTTATATGTTTATCTCCTCCATTACAGGCAAAAACATTGCCCAACTAAAGGATTTGATTTGGGAGACTTTGAATAAACCAATAGACTAAATGAATGAATTTATAACAAATCATCCGTACTGGGATCCTGTGTATCATACACTACCAAAGCATTCTTTTCAGCAAAATCTACCATCAATTTTGTACACCATACAATTGTTTGTTCTGTTTGCTTTGAAACCCGTATATCAAAATCAATTGAACCATCAAAAAATTGGCAACTTATCTCTTTCTGTCTTAGCTCGTAATGATTGTTCGTAATTGCTTCAAACCCATTTCCCAACAATACTGCCCGAAAGGCATCTTTAATTTTTTCGGCAATTGGATCTGCCTTTGTCCAATCTTTTAAGTGTTCTGCTAAGGCTTTTTCTAAAAAAACTTTTTGGTATAAAGACAAAGCATATCCCATAAAAATCATTTTTTATTTTTTGAATTGAACGCCACTATCTTCGGACGGTGGACTCTCCCGAAATGTCGGACCACTACTATTCGCTCCTATGGTGGCATTGGGAAAAATATGGATACACCGCCACGCCAGTACAGACAAGGCATGACTTGTCTCTATGAACCGCCATACATAACACGCACACACCACCACGCATAAAATACCACCATCCCGATGAAATCGGGACTATCAGGAATAAATATCGCCTCTTTCTGCCCTTCGTCGGTTCT
>JAHDIA010000044.1:9083-16025 GCA_020631035.1 Chitinophagales bacterium
CCGCTTCAAGCCCCACTTCTATTCTATACTAGATACAATATCATTGCTCAATACATAAGCATTCTCCACTTTACTACTGCTCAAATACCGCTGACGTTCAAATTCTCTAAACCGTATTGGATAGGTCCGAGTATTTTCAATATCGTAAGTGGGGGTATCCTGAATGTGTATGTGCAAATGGGCAAAATCTGTATTCCCAGAAAGGCCCACCTCTGCCAAATCTTGCCCTACAACAACCCTATCTCCCAAACCAACTTTGATACTTTGGTTTTTCAAATGTGCCAAAGCAACATACAAACTATCCTGGAACTGAATAATCAGATGATTGCCCGCCAACTTATCTCTTTCCTTGACTTTGACATCAGGCATATCGTTCACTAAATGCACCACTTTCCCGTTGACAGGCGAGTAAATCTTTGCACCAAAGGTATACGATTCTTCTTTGGTCATTCCTTCGCCCATAAACAATTTACCATCCCCTCCCAACTTGGCAATGTCAATGGCATACTTTTGACTAGGTATTCTATCGTGATGGTTGGTCAATCCTGTCGCCCCTCCACCTGTTGTCACCCAACTGCCTTTGAAGGGCAAATCCACCACCACACTTTTCTCCACAGACGGATACTGATTGGCTTGGTAAAAAGTCCAATGAAACAGCATACCCAAACCCAATGTCATTGCCAACAACAATGCATTAAAAAAGCGATTCACTTTTTTGGGACGTACCCAATAATTGTAAATCAATTCGCTAAAAGTCACCAATCCCAGCATAGCAATCAATGCTGTTTTCATTCCTTGCGAGGCAAACATATTGCCCTTTTGCAAAACGAAAAGATATTTGACCAATCCTAGGACAAACATCGGCAAAGACAAGAGTACCAAATACCGAATATATTGAAAAGGCGTTCGTTCTTTATCCAGCTTAATTCGACTTGACCTTGTTTTCAAATAATAAATAAGTCTAGCAATAAAAATAACTGCGAGCAAAGCCAAAACAATCCAATAAGCTGTACTGACAATGTTTTCAAATTCTTTCATAGCTTGATAGATTACAAGTTTATTGCTTTATACGCCTCATAATCAATCATACTCTGCTCCACTATTTTCATAGCAACATCCTTTGTTTGAAACTTTTCAACCTCCACCGTTTTATTTTCTAGTTTCTTGTAATCTTCAAAAAAGTTGCGCAACTCTCTAAAAAAGTGATCTGGCAATTCTGCTATGTCATTGATGTGATTGACGCTCATATCGTGTTCTGCCACTGCAATGATTTTATCATCTAATTCGCCACCATCCAACATTCGCATCACCCCAATCACTTTGGCAGACAAGATGCAAAGTGGAACCACCTCAATTTGGGACAAAATAACAATGTCTAAGGGATCTTTGTCGTCACAATAAGTTTGGGGAATAAAACCATAATTGGCAGGATAATAAATAGAGGCATACAAAACCCTATCCAAACGCAACAAACCAGACTCTTTGTCTAGCTCGTATTTGGCTCTGGTGTTTTTGGGAATCTCTATAATCCCATTTACATATTCTGGCGCACGTTCTCCTATCTTGACACTGTGCCAAGGATTGCTTTTAAAATTCATTTTATTTAGTTTAGTGTTTGTTTTAGTTTGCTGTTTAATTTTCACGATACATCACATCGCTTCGCAAAACATATTTGCACCCACTTTGGACAGGGCAACCTTCGTGTTTTTGTTCGTGGATGAAACACAATGCCATTCCTGTTTTAGCCTCAATACTCACGTCATCAAAAGCAGTTTCGCCACCTTCAAAATCTTCATTTAGGTAAATCATAAAGGTAATGCGACTTTCTTCGGTATTGCTCTTTTTGTAGCGTCCGTCAATGTGTCGCTTAAAACGTTGATTGAGGTCGTATCTGTAAAAACGAAAACATTCATTTAATCCCACTGATTTCCAAGCATCTAAAGTTAGTGGGCAGTATTGTTTAAGTCTGTCCCAATAAGTTTGTGCCAATTTTTCATCTTCGTATAGAATGCGGTAGTTGTTGCGGATGCCTTTCATCATTTTGGAGCCACTGGGCAAACTGACTTCGGCTGCTTCAAAGCCTTTGGTTTCACCAAACAAAATAAGTTGGTCGCACTCTGCTTGGCTTAGAAAGCCTTCGATTGTCCATATTTTTGGAGTGAGTTGTTGATATTTCATTGTTTGTTTTATGTGTTAAATCTAAGCCTTTTGCACTACAAAATAATTTCCACGATTTTCTTTTACAACAATGTCTGTTCCTTTTTCAATAAATTCACCATTGGTAATCGCATCATAACGTTCATTGTTTACTTCTATGGTTCCCGATATTCTCAAATCGGTGACTGCCTTGCCCGAATGACCAAGCAATAGATCTGTTCCTTCTTGTTTGATTGTATAGCCCTCTTCTGCTTTTTGTTCTGTTTCCAAAGACAATTTTTTAAAGTAGGGAGAATTGAACAAGCTTCCTCCTAGAAAAAACGTTAATACAATGGAGAGCAAAAAGGACAACATTACTGTCATCAATGCGCCCGATAGTGCGCCCGAAGGGGTATAGGTAAAATCAAAAAAGTTGTTTTCGACCAAACTGAGCGTAAGCCCTGCTACCATTGCCACTATACCCAGTACGCCCGCTATGCCCGTTCCTGGTATGACAAACACCTCCAGTGCCAATAAAATGAGCCCAACAACAAATAAGGCAATCTCCCAATTTGCTGCCAAGCCTTCTAAATAATTGGGCATAAAATAAAGCACTGCCGCAATGATGGCTGCCAAGAGAGGAAAACCAATTCCTGGACTTTGCAACTCAAAGTACACTCCCGCAAACATAATCATCAGGAGGGCACCATGAAAGGCAGGATTGAGCAAAAAATTGATCACATTGTCTAGTGTACTAGAGGCATAATGCTCTGTTTTTGCAGGATCAATTTGTAAGTGTTTCATCAAATCTTCTACTGAATCAAATTGTGCTTCTGCATAATCATACTTGATTGCCTCGCTAGTGGTAAAGGTCAAAATGCTAAGGGAGTCCACCACTCCAGGAACGACTATTCGTTCATCTACCATAGCCTCTGCTATTTCGGGTTTTCGCCCTTGTCGTTCTGCTGTAGAACGCATTGTTGCCCGCATATAAGACTGGTATTTTTCGGGCATTTTTTCGCCTTGTTGGTTGACCACTGAAGCGGCTCCAAACTGTGCGCCCGATGCCATATAAATACTATCACAGGCAATTGAAATCAAAGCCCCTGCCGAGGCCGCATTGGTATTGATATAGGCTATGGTTGGTATGGGGGTAGTCAAAAAGATGTTCCGAATAGAATCGGCCACATCCACTGCGCCCCCATATGTGTTCAATTCCATCACAAGATAATCGGCCTGCATGTTTTCAGCATTCTCAACAGCTCGTTTTACTTTGCGCAATGCAGACGGAAAAATAGACTCATTTAGCTTGAATACATAAGCCGATTTATCGTTTTGAGCAAAAGACGTTAAACCAATCAAAAGAAAAATTATCGGAAAAAGAAGCTTAGGGTTTTTCATTTTTTATTTTTTACTAAAAAACATTTTACTAACTTTGAGTTTCCCTTCTAGTGAATATAACCAAAAAACAACTTAAATCATTCAGACCAAGCTATTATTTTGAATACAAAAACTTCCTATTTACAGATGTTTTTTTAAATGTTATGTTAAAAAGGCTAATTATGAAGAACTTCATATCCATTTCATTTTTTCTATTTTTGTTTGCAATGCCCTTTTTGCAAGCACAAGTCAAAGAAGTCATCCACCTTGTAGAGCCAGGTGAAACCCTTTATGGCATCTCCAAACAATATGCTGTCAGTGTTGATCATATACTCAACTACAATCCCTATTTGCGTATTGAAATACTGGAGATAGGTGACCAACTCGTCATTCACCGAAAGGAACAATCAGCACAAGCTGTCCTCATCAAAGAACCACCTCCTTTTGAGGTCGAATTCGATGATGGGAAAAAACACATTGTAAGTGCTCAAGAGACCTTGTATAGCTTGTCCAAAAAATACGATATATCTGTCAAAAGCATACTCGCCTACAATCCAGATATACAAGCCAATGTGATTCATGTCTCCGATACTTTGTTGATTCCATTAAATGTGGTTGTCAACAACAAAACAGAAGTTCAAAACGAGGTTGAAGTAAGGACTATGCAGGGCAATTTTTTTCACACTGTTAATCAAGGCGAAACATTGTATGGAATAGCCAAAAGATATGAAGTGCCTTTAGACAAGTTGATCGAAATGAATCCTTCTTTAGATTTTACCATCATTAACATCGGTGATACACTTGTTCTAAATCAAGAAAAAGAAGCCCTTAGCATTCGTAGCTCAAATCAAACAAGTATGGAAGTGGTCTGGGATGAACCTAGAGAACCCTCTTACATTCCTGACGAAATTGAAACAACACCCAGTGGAAAAGTTATTGGACCAGATGGTGGAGAATATCGCCCCACTAATCCAGACAAGGATGGCAGCAAATCTACTGTTGTTGTACCAATTAAAAATCAAAACAATACCGCTTCAACAGAGGTAGAATATACGCCCGAAAACATAGATGTACGTGGACCTAGAAAAGCATATGAATACAATTCCAAGTTTCTTGATGCTTCTGACGATCAACCTACTTATTTTGACCGTTTAGAAGAAACAGAAGATGCTACTCCAGGCAAAGCTTATATCAATGATCAGGAACGCATCATCCACATCGTCAAAGCGGGCGAAACTTTGTATCGTTTGTCCAAAAAATACGATACACCCATCCCTAATTTGGTCAGATGGAACAATCTTACCTCTGTCGATTTGGCTCAAGGGCAACAATTGACGGTTTTGGTGTCCAAAGAGGAATTTGCCGAAAGTAGCATAGCCGAAACGCCTAATGAGGAACACATTGCCATACACGAAATTGATTACAGCAAACTCAAACCCATCACACATACAGTCAAAGAGGGCGAAACTTTGATAGACATAGCCAGCAAATACAATCAAAAGCTGGAAATTATGAAAAAATGGAACGAGATTGATGAATACGATCCTCTTCCAGACAGATTGATTGTCGGTTGGTATTTGCCCAAAGGTCAAGATCCAGTACAACCTGTCCGTACAGCATCGGCTCAAGAAAGCGATTTTCGCTCTTTGTACAATCGCCGCAACCGTGATCAATTGAACTATAAATTGGTCCGCAAAAGAAGCAAAGGAACCTGGTTGAGAGATGATTCATCTTTTGACAAAAATTACTATGCTCTCCACCGTTCGGCTCCTCCCAAAAGCTATTTGCGAGTGGTGAACCCAATGAACAATAAGACCATTTATGTAAAGGTCATTGGCAAACTGCCCGATACTGGCGAAAATGTCGATGTAGACTTAAAATTAACCTTTGCAGCTGTCAAAAAGCTGGGTTTAAGGGATGAGAAATTCTTGATTGATTGGAGCTACCACGTTCCAAAAAACTGATTCAAATTTAGAGTTATGAGTTTAGAATGACGAATAAACTATTCATTTTTGCCCATTTCATATATTTAAATCATATAATATTCGTAACTCTACATTCTAAATTCGTAATTTTTTTGTGAGTTGTGATGGCGGATCAATAATTCATAATTTTTATGGGGCAGCGTGCGTGGCTTATGGCTACATTTAGTATGGTTAACCAGCGCATGCTTGACCCCTTCGTACAAGGGTGTATCCTCCCGCTCATCCTACGCTTCTGTCAAAAGTATGTTAAAAAAAGGCAACATATGCTTTAATTTTACCGTTTTAATTGACACACACTACTGGGAACGAATATTCTTTATTAAATTTGAAATGTCCAACACACACCTAACTAGATTTTAGTTAGTGAGATAAATTGCTTAAAAAGGTAGGGGTCCAATTTGTTCTTTAACCAAAGACTGGACAACTTTGGTAAATTCCCTACCTTTGTACTATGATACTCAAAAACATAACAGAAGCAATCGGCAATACTCCTATGGTTTGGTTGCATAAGATAGTAGAAGACATACCTGCCAAGGTCGCAGCGAAGGTCGAATATTTCAATCCTGGTAACTCCATCAAAGACCGTATTGGTCTCAATCTCATCTTGGACGCAGAAGAAAAGGGGCTCCTCAAGCCTGGCGGAACCATCATTGAAGGAACTTCTGGAAATACAGGAATGGGACTTGCTCTAGTAGCAATTGCCAGAGGTTACAAATGTATTTTTACCACTACAGACAAACAATCCAAGGAAAAAGTAGATATTTTACGTGCTGTTGGTGCGGAAGTAGAGGTCTGCCCTACCAATGTAGAGCCCGATGATCCACGCTCTTACTATTCTAGGGCTAAACAGTTGGGCGAAGAAATTCCCAACTCTTTTTATGTCAATCAGTATTTTAATTTGGCAAATAGAGAGGCGCACTACAAAACCACTGGTCCCGAAATTTGGAAGCAAACAGAGGGTAAAATCACACATTTGGTAGTTGGTGTGGGAACAGGTGGCACCATTTCAGGTACGGGTAAATACCTCAAAGAACAAAATCCTGACATCAAAATCATTGGGGTGGATACCTATGGTTCTACTCTTAAAGAATACCACGAAACAGGTAAAATTGATCCAGATGCCATCTATCCCTACATCACCGAGGGCATAGGCGAAGACATCATTCCTTCCAATATCGACTTTGACATTATTGACAAATTCATCAAAGTAACTGACAAAGACGGTGCATTGGCGACCAGAGATTTGGCGAGAATGGAAGGTCTGTTCTTGGGCTATTCTTGTGGTTCTGCCATTGAAGGGGTGAAACAACTAAAAGACGAGCTCACCGAAGACGATTTGGTAGTGGTTATTTTCCACGATCACGGCAGTCGTTATGTGGGTAAGGTTTTCAATGACGATTGGTTAAGGGAGAAGGGGTTTATTGAGTAATCCTTTGATAAG
>JAHDIA010000045.1:0-4879 GCA_020631035.1 Chitinophagales bacterium
AGAAACGGTTACCCCACAGCCCGACTGTAGGAGGGCGAGGAGTAAAAGTGGATAGCAGGTAATGAAGTTGCGACGAAGCTATCAACATTTGCTCCAATTGAAAACATTTTAAATCCTACTTAATTTGTGTAACTTAATCTTCTAAGCTAAATGCCTTCTCATCTTGTACTACGTCATACCCACCCCTAGCCCCTCCGAGGAGGGAATTAAATTTAACACCTGATCTTAATCTTCTTAAAGGAAGAAAATTTAAATCTTATTCCTTCTTTTAATCCTCTTCTTGGTTTTCTAAAAAAATATAGTAACAAAGGTCCACATTTATTCGCTGGCGAATGCTACAGTTGTTGGCATCTTTTATGGTGACATAATAATCTCCTGTATACAAATTTGTTCGACTGGGTGTATTGTCTAAAACATCGTTCCAATAAAAATCGTAGGGTGGCTGACCTCCTAGCATATTGAGTTCTATGGCTCCATCATCCAATCCATAACAAGAAACAGGGGTAAGATTGATTTCTATATCACTACTATCCAAGTTGCAGGTTTTGACATAGACAATAATTTGGTTCATTATGTAGCGTTCTATTCCATCTGGACCACATTCGCTTGCTACAAAAGTATAGATGGTATTTTGTGTTGGGCTGACCGTAATGCTTGATGTTGTTTGCCCTCCTGGATGCCAAGAAAACTTAGTGGGATTAAAAGGTAAAGACGAAAGATTGGGTGTTAAAACCACTGAACTTCCTTGTTGAATACAGGTATCTGATTGTAAAATCTTGAGTGATATTTGTTTTAAACTATCACACTCTCCATTGGGCAGCCATAAACAAGCTGTTGCTCTTTCGGGAACATTGTCGTCGAAATAAATATCGGCTATGTTGCAAAAAATGGTTTCAGTTAAATTTATAGGAAAATTAATTTTAAAGTCAAATTCAATTTCATCTATTCTAGCAGAATCATTATAGGTATGGGCGTCAATGGAAGCTGTACCTTGAAGTTTCAACTCATCAAAATCAAATAGGATGGCATTGTGAAAAGTATCGACTTCATACACTCCTTCTTCTTCTTGAATGAGTGTTTCCTCTGGATCCCAATCTACTTCTGTTAAAGATTGAGGTGGTAATTGTATGCTATCAATTATTTTTACCGAATCGGTTGCCCCTGGACCAATGTTTTCAAAATGAATTTTGGCATAAAACTCATTGGCTGTTGGTCCCAAGAAAAAGCCTCCATTGGCTGGCAACATTTCTTTGTAATTAGGGTCGTGTGATTTGTCCGTTTTGAGGAATAAGGTATCTGTATATGTTCCGCAAGAGGTTTCCATACAAGCAATTACCTTTATGACGTGTCCTCTTTTTAAATCTTCATTGACGCAAGTTTTTACAAAGAGATTGCGTTGTTCATTGGGGCGTAAATTGTAGTATTCATAAATCAGTTCTCTTTTGCTTTGAGAGAACAAAGTATCTTTTAATAACGTATCTCCATGATATACTTCTGTTGTATCGAAACTCAATTCATTGGGAGAAAATTTAAAACTAAGTTTTGCCGTATCTATGTCATCTGGACAAGGGTTGACATAACCCATAATAAATGTTACTGGGTCGCTTGGAACTGCCATACGGTTGTTGAGCAGTTCAACGCTTTTATTTTCATCTACTTTCCATTCTTCTTTGAGTTCTTCATTGGGACGTCGTGACCAAAAGTATCCCTCTTCGGGACTATCCTCAATGTTGATGATTCGTTTGGTCTCTAAGATGTCGTCGTCATCTGTTTTGGTAGGGGTTGCCTCTAGCACTACTTCATAAGTCCCTGCCGTTTTATAAGTATGCCTTACCCTAGCGTGTTCGTTTCGAGTAATGGCAAAGTTACCATCTCTAAAGTTCCAAAAATATACTACTCGAGGAGGAACAGGTAATCTTCTAAAATCTAATTGATTGGGTTTAAATACAGGAAGCTTCGTTCTGTCTACTTCCATCACTTTTCCATTGCTTGCAATGACTTCATTTTCAGAAATCTTTCCTCTGATATTGTCTATCTCTATTAATCCTTCTAGTTCTATTGGGTCAGACTGTTTATTGTCATTCTCTATTAATTCTTTTACTTGAGCAGACAGTATTTGAGAAAACAAGCAAGCCAAAAACAAATAAATGTGTTTGTTTTTCATATTGCTGTTGGTTTTAGTCGGTGTTAAAGATTAAATAAATATAACAAAAATTCATCTATTATCAAAACACCTTTAAATACAAATGCAGAAAGAGACCAAACAAAACTTGTTCAGTCTCTCTGCTTTTACTAGCTATGTTGTTGTTTTTATCGTGATAAAATCATTTTGGTAGAAGTATTTACTCCTTTAATATTTAAGTTCACCAAGTACGTACCATTGGGCAAATGGGTGGCGTCAAAATCTAATTGGTGGGAACCCTTTTCTTGTCTTTCATTGCTTATTAAAGTGGCAATTTTCTTACCTAATAAATCTGTTATATAGACACTCAATTCGGTTTCTTTATCCAATATGTATTCAATGGTGGCTTTGCCATCTGTTGGGTTGGGGTAAACATTCAATTGGGTTGAATTTGGTTTCAATTGTTTGCTGTTTGGATTTAGCTTGAATTGTTTGTTGTGTTGCTTGGGTGTTGTTTTTGGGGCATTGCTGGTTCCGCCATTTAATTGCATTTCTAGTTGTTCTACTCTTTGTAGTAAATCTAGGTACAATCCCATCAACATATCACAATCACAGGCTGGTAAATTTGCAATGGCATTGTCTACATAAATCTTGTTAACGGCATCCCAATCTTGTATAGGATCGTCTAGGTTTTCGATTTTATTCATTTTCATATCTAGGAACTGAGTGGCACAGTGGTTGCCTAAATTGTCTCCAGTACCTCCACCCAAACAATCAAACACATCAAATGCGCCATCTCCATTGGTATCCTCATTTATATCATTGTTTCCATTCATATTGGTGTCCCAACAGTTTATTCCGTTGCTTCCTGCTGGACCTGTTGCACCTGGAGAGCCTGGAGGACCTTGAGGACCTGGATTTCCTTGAGGACCCTGTGGACCTGGAGGACCTGTTTCACCTTGAGCACCTTGGTTGCCTTGGGGACCTTGCGGACCTGGAGGACCTGTTTCACCTTGAGCACCTTGGTTGCCTTGGGGACCTGGAGGACCTGGAGGACCTGTTTCGCCTTGAGCACCTTGGTTGCCTTGAGGGCCTTGCGGACCTGCTGGACCTGTCTCGCCTTGTGGACCTTGCGGACCTGCTGGACCTGTTTCACCTTGGTTGCCTGGGGGACCCTGTGGACCTGTTGGACCTTGAGGCCCCTGAGGACCTGTCTCGCCTTTCGAACCTTTAGGCAAATCATCTATATCCATTGTTCCTAAACATCCTAAATCATCTGCTATTACAATTTTCCCTTTTTCCTCAGGTAAATTTCGTATTCTGACTCGACCATTCACATCTAGTTTTTTTGTTGGAATTTTAATCCCTATTCCCACATTTCCATCTTTAGGGTCTATATATGAATGTGAATTGCTTCTAAATGCTATATTAATGTCCTGTGTTTCTTTATCATATATTGCCATATAGTGGTCAAATTCTCCCCCTCCTCCTAAACGAACCATGAGTTTTGGCTTCCCTCCTATTTTACGACGTGCCCAAGAAAAATGAGATTCCAACCTTACTCCTTCTGTAATATATTCATTCCGTATTCCATCATCAAATGTTTGTATTCCAAAGCTTGGGCTATTTTCACCTTTTTTATCTCCCAATTCCAAGACACTCCCCAAAACTCCATCATTATTTTTATGCAACCAAGTAGAAGTTCCTTTGACCTCCAATCCTCTTCTATTTTTACTTGTTTCGATCTTAACCTTTCCTTTAAAGCCTTCGGGAGTTTCGATGTCATCACCATTGTCTACCCATTGGTCGGTACTGGGGTCATAAGTGAATTTTGACAAATTTGTTGCCTTGAGGAAAGGAGCAAGTTTGGTAGGGGTACATTTACTTTTTACATTGTCTATTCTCAATTCAGGTATTGGACCATTAGGGTCTATTCTTAATGCATCAAAGGATACTTTTAAATTACCGCAACCTCTGTGACCAATTTGGTATACTCCTGGTCCTGGAATGGGCGCAACATTGTCTCCTAAATTTACGCTGGCTTTGGCATTTGTAAGACTGATTACTTCAAACTTTACCCAACAATATCCCTGTTTTAAAAATCCACAATTGAAGTTTTGGGATAAAGAAGCTACCCCATTTGAAGCAGGAACAACAACTCCAACATTGTTTCCATTGGCTTCTTCAAAGACTCCTCCTCCTGTAGTTTCCCAAGGACTCATATCATTTGCCTCAAAATCTTCATTTTGAATTTGCCCATAAAGTATACTATTTATGCCAATCAATGCCAATGCAAGCAAACTTTTTACTATAATTAAATTCATTTTTTTCATTGCTTAAAATTTAAATGGTTGACCTACTCTATTTGGGTTTTAGGCTTTTCGGTATACGCCTTTAAATTTTAAAAAACACTTGCAAGTTGCTTTTTACTTATCTAATCCTAGATTTAAAAAAGGTGAGGGGTGGTGAGGAGATTTTTTTTTAATATTTATAGAACGGAATGTTGGGGGCTTCGTTTGCATAGGGTCTCCCCGCTATCCATTTCAAGCCTTAGGACAGGCACAAGGCAGGGCTTTCCATTTCTATCGGCGGTCCGACGTTTCGGCGTAAGTTCGCCTCTCTTTGTCCTTCGTCGCAAATGTCATTTTCTAAAATGCGTATGTTTCGTGGATACGCAAAATATTGCGTCTCTACATTTCGCTCGTTTTGGGGAGAAAATTCGTGAATTTTCTCTACGGGGGGATGGACATTCCAATT
>JAHDIA010000045.1:4979-16024 GCA_020631035.1 Chitinophagales bacterium
CGTTTTGGGGAGAAAATTCGTGAATTTTCTCTACGGGGGGATGGACATTCCAATTTGCACAATTCATTATTTAATTTACAGTTTTTGTGCGTAGGATGAGCGGATGGATGAACGCTTGGATGAAATATGAAGTATGCGTTGGCTAACCCGACCATAACGCAGCCTCAATGCCAATGGCGTTGCCCCATAAAAACACATCTCATTTTTGGTTCTTTGACAATTTTATTTATTTTAGCTAAACTCACTTTTATTTGATACAAGGATTAATTAATTGTAGAAGAATGTAAGCTGCTATTTATGACCGATATTGAATTGCAACAATTGAAAACTGAATTGATTGAGGGGAGATCTCAATTGTGGGATAAAATTTATTTGGACAATTATGCCCATTGCACCAATTGGTTGGTCAGCAAATATCAATGCTCTAAAGACATTGCCAAGGATTTTTATCAGGATACTTTGCTAAAATTTAGAAGTGCTGTTTTAAGAGACAAATTTAAGCCAGACAATTTGCAGGGATGGTTGATTCGAGTGATGGGCAATGATTATAAAAAACATTTGGCAAATAAAAAAAGAGCCTCTAAGATTTATACCAATAATGGAGAGCATATATCAATTGAAGAATCGAAAGAAGTGAATTTTGAAAAGCGTTTTTCCGCTTATCAAAAAGCAATGCAGAAATTGAGTGAGGCTTGTCAAAAATTACTCAAAGCTTTTTATCTTGAACAAACCAAATTGAAAGATTTACAGGTATCTTTGCAATACAGTTCGTATGATGTCATTAAAGACAAACGCCGTCGTTGCTTTAATCAACTCAAAAAATTTGCCAATGATTTTTTAACGCAAAACTCTAATACCTAAGTAAGCAAATGGAAGAAATGAGCAATATAGAATTGATCGAAAAGTTTCTCCACAAAGAGTTGAACTTGGAGGAGGAAAAAATCTTGGCAGAACGTCTAAAGTCAGATTCTGAATTTGCCGACGAACTGGAGTATGCGACTTATATGCATCGTGAATTTAACAATCAACAAAAAGAACGCTGGAACCAACTTTTAGAGAACAAAACACTTCCTAACGCTTCTAGTAATCCAAAAGCTACTCCTTCTATTACACCACCTCCACAACCTAATATATTTAAACGCATACTAAAAATTGCGGCAGTATTGTTTTTGATTGCTGCTCCCTTATTGCTCTTGTACTATAGCTTACAACCCACCTCATTTGAACAAATGGCTCGAAAAGCACTTCAGGAAAATAGACCCGCTCCTATGGTTGTACGCAGTGACAATGACCATAGATGGACGGAGGCAATGGATGCTTACCAAAACAAAGAATATACATTAGCGGCTCAAATATTAGAGGATGTTTATCCTAGTACCTCCAAAGAACAAGATGAAATCAGCTATTACCTCGGTTTGTGTTATCTTTTTCAAAAATCTGCTGATTATGCTCAAGCTTCTCAAAAATTTGACTTACTCCTAAACAAAGAGAATAATTTTCAGGAGGAGGTCAAATGGTACCAAAGTTTGAGTTTGTTGATGCAAAATAAAAAAGAGCAAGCACAAGGTCTACTAAGTCAAATTGTAGCCCAAAAAGCGTGGAAACATACTGAAGCACAAAAGTTGTTGGATGCCTTATAGTGTTAATTAAGACCAAAATAAGCACAAATTCCTTAGTATCAGTAACCAAATCATAGTATACACGTTTATCAAATGGTGGTATTGTTGCCTAATTACATTGCAAATTGAATGTTAAATCTCTGGCAATCATTTAAACGTTTTCCTGCTTTCTTACTCCAAAACAGAAGATTTTTTGTGAACTATGAATTTTGGCTATGAATAAAAAGTTACTCATTTTAATAAGTGTCATTCTTAACTTGTTGTTTTTCAATAATTTGAATGCACAATGCCCCATTAGTGAAAATCCAGTCCTCATCAATAGTTTTGTTGAAAGTGCCCCTACAGTTTCGGACTGTTCTGTCTTTATAGAAAGCAGTGATGGTGTATTTTCTGGTGAAACATTTATGCTTTCGGGCATTACGAGTGGTCAAACCTATGTTGTTGACTTGTGCAATGCCATTGTTTGGGATGCGACTCTTACAGTGTATGATGCCGACAGCAATTTAGTTGTTTTTGATGATGGCAGTGCTTCGGGCTGTGGTATGGGTGCCAGAGCTACCTTTACAGCTGCTTCTAGCGGTACTTATTTTATCACTGTTGCCAAGCCTGATTGTGGCATTGATCTTAGTGCCAATGGAAAAATCAAAGTATTCAACAATACGGATGGCATCAGTCCCTGCCCTGCTTCTACCAATATTCCTTGTAGTTTGAATGCCACTTTTTTGAGTGGTAGTGCTTCTACTGGTGTTACCCAAAGTGCAATTCCTGTTGGGACTTGTGCGACTGACTGGCAAGCGGAGGACAATCCTTTTCCACCAATGGTTTATGTCGCAATGGGTCCTTTTGGCGATTTTTCCAATCAGCCTTATGAAGTTTCGACCAGTGTGGGTCGCTTGTTTTCAACTAGCAATTTGAATGACGCATCTAGTGCCGACACCCTAAACAATGGTTTAGCAGTTTTGCTTGGTTTGACCCAAGAAGAATTAGATGCTGATACGGTTGAGGTTATCTTTAGAAGTTTGTCCAATGAAACTTGTAGTGACACCTTGTTGATTCCTAGCGATTTTCTCACCACTTCAATTGCTGATTTGTGTCCTTCAGAGTCATTTGATTGTATGGCGAATGTGGGCAGCATTACTCCTCCGAGCAATACGATGTATACACAAGATGATACAGCCGAAGCTCCAAGTGTAAGTGGGCAAAATACAACAGGCGATTATGCTTATTTGTATGTATTGACTACTGATTTGGATACAAGTGATGTGATTGATTACAATATTGTGGCAACTAGTGAAACAGGAGCTTTCGATTTTGCAGAATTGGGCTTGGAAGTTGGCGTCTATAATGTTCACGGTTTGTCTTATAATACCAGTATTGGTCTACCCGATAATTTGACTTCTGGTGAAGAGGTATTTGGCTTAATCAGTGCCGACATTATTTGTGGGGATTTGAGCTTGCCTGCTTATACTTTAACAGTAGACTTGGGTAGTAGCCTGAATGAACCTATTCATAAAACGGAGTTTAAATTGTACCCTATACCAAGCATCAGCAATTTGAACATTGATGTTGCAAGCAATGAGACAGATTTTTTACAATGGTATGTTTACGATTTGTCTGGTCGCTTTATTCGTTCCGATTTTGAACACATTTATGTAGGACACAATACTTTCCAAATTGATGTTTCAGATTTGGTTGAAGGGGTCTACTTTTTGGAGTTGGAAGGCAATAGTGGAATTTATACCAAGAGGTTTATAAAAGAATAGAAAATGGTTCTCTTTTATTTTTAGAAGCAAATGCTTGGAGCTTCGTCGCTATTCATTTGCCCGCTATTCATTGCAAGTCCTCGTATTGGGCGAATAATTATTCGCCCCTACTGTGGGCTTTCCATTGCTATCGGGGCTAGATGAGAACGTTCACTTGCTTTCGCAGAACACGAAAAAATACTAGATTGAAAAATGCACTAATTCTTTACAAAGAGTTGGTGCATTTTTTTTAACTTGCTGCTTCTACTTCACCAAAACCTCCAACAATTATGGGACACATTAGCCAAAAAACCTTCAAGTTTCTCAAGGATTTAGCTGCCAATAATGAACGTGAATGGTTCAAAGAGAACAAAGGTCGCTATGAAGCGGCAAGGGCAGAATTTACCGAATACGTTACCGAATTGATTTCAGAAATTGCCAAGTTTGATCCAGACATTGCTGGCTTGGAAGCCAAGAAGTGTATTTTTCGGATTTACAAGGATACTCGTTTCTCGAAGGACAAAACGCCTTACAAACTCAATCTTGGTGCACATTTGGTTGCCAAAAATGAAAAGCCCCACGATCGAGCGGGTTACTATATTCAGATTCAGCCTGGCAATTGTTTTTTGGCGGGTGGTGCCTATATGCCGCCTGGTCCTTGGATCAAAGCCATTCGTCAAGAGATTGATTATAACGCTGCTGATTTTAAAAAGATTCTAAAGAGTGCTTCTTTTAAGAAATACTTTGGTGAAATGGAAGGGGAACAGCTCAAGACGGCTCCAAGAGGGTATCCCAAAGACCATCCTGAAATCGAGTTGTTGCGCTACAAGAGTTTTTTGGCGGTTCACCAATTGACGGAAAAACAGGTATTGGCTGATGATTTTGTCAAACACAGTATCAAGGTGTTTAAGGCTTTACAGCCTTTTGATCAGTTTTTGAATGATGCTTTGAATTGATACTCAAAAAGCTAAAAATTTTTGAACTTGCCAACAGTGGCGGCTGACATAGACAATGGGCTAAATCTAGGAAAACATTTTGGTATTCATTCATCAAACTAGCAATGATGCCTGTTTGTTCGGTTTGTCTCATTGTTTTGTTTTTACAAATGTAAAAAAATAAATTAAACTCCTTTTAACAAAGAAAAACCATACAAGCCAACTCCACAATTAACAATCTAATTATCAACATCTTAAATGGCAAAACCAATCACAAACTGTCATAAAAAAGCATGATAAATGAGCAAAATTGTACTTTCATTACCAAACTACCTACTCTATATTTGAGCAAACAAACAGTTATTAAACTCATAAATGAACTGGCTGTCAGTTGATCAATTTTAACAAAAGGTGTACACTTTTGAAATTATTTTTTAACTAATTAAATTTACAAAAAATGAATACTAATTTAAAAAAGTTTGCAAGTCAACAAAATGTATCATTGTTAAATAAAAAGCAAAAAGCAAAAGTACAAGGCGGTGATTCTACTTCGCAAGCAGTGAATCCAGCCGCAAAGGTTGCTTGTTTTATAACAGATAACATTGCAGGTTAGACTTTGAATAGAAAGATGGAGGCTGTCTCCTAAGTATGCTTATGAGATAGCCTCTTCTACTTCTTAGTGGAATGTAGAATCATCTCAAAAATCGGGATGTCTGTACTAAAAGACGAAGGTCTATACGATGACCTCTACGCCTGATGGGAATGGTAGCTGCTGCTGAGATAGGGCTATGAAGCAAGGAGTACCAATCCCGATAAAAATCGGGAACGTAAGGAAGACTAGGGACGACTATGCTGAATGCCCTAGTGAAGGAGCAAGTATAAATGGACAGCAGGGAGAAACGAAGCGACGAAGCTTAAAACGTTCCGTACTCAAAATAAAAAACCTTCCTCTTTAAAGCAAAAGGAAGGCATTTGTTGGATAGTGTATCTTTGGTATAGGAATAATATAAAGATAACTATTCATTTTCATCTGCGATATTTTCCAATCTACTTCGTCAAAAATACTCGCCTTAGCGCTGCTAGGACTCCGTTTTTTTCCTTGTATATTGAAAAATCTCTTTGCTGAAATTTGAACATTTATTTCTATACCATTCCTGAGGGAACCAATTAATTCCCTCTTAGAATTTCACGGGCGATGACGATTTTCTGGATTTCGGAAGTACCTTCGCCTATGGTACACAGCTTAGAATCTCGATAGAATTTCTCTACTGGAAATTCTTTGGTATAGCCATAGCCACCGAATACTTGAACGGCATCGGTTGAGATTTGAACCGCAATTTCGGAAGTATAGTACTTGGCAATAGCCGAGAGTTTGGTTACTTTTTCACCTTTGTTTTTGAGGTCGGCAGCTTTCATTGTCAACAATTCACCTGCTTGGATTTTGGTTGCCATATCTGCCAATTTGAAACCAATACCTTGGAAGTGTGCAATGGGTTTTCCAAACTGCTCTCTTTCTTTGGCGTATTGAACCGATGCTTCGTAGGCTCCTTTGGCGATTCCCAAGCCCAATGAGGCGATGGAAATACGGCCACCGTCGAGGATTTTCATTGCTTGGATGAATCCAGCCCCTACTTCGCCCAATACATTTTCTTCGGGAATGCGGCAATCTTCAAAAATAACCTCTGCTGTTTCGGAGCAGCGCATACCCAATTTGTTTTCTTTTTTACCAGCTTTGAGTCCTGGTGTGCCTCTTTCGACTACGAAGGCGGTCATACCATGTGAGTCGAGCAATTCACCTGTACGGGCAATCACTACAACGACATCGCTTGATTTACCGTGTGTAATCCAACATTTGGTTCCATTGAGGACCCATTCGTTGCCCTCTTTCTGAGCGACACATTTCATACGCATGGCGTCAGAACCTGTGTTGGGTTCGGTCAATGCCCACGCCCCAATGTGTTCTGCTGTTGCCAATTTGGGCAGGTATTTTTTCTTTTGTGCCTCGTTGCCAAACATTAAAATGTGGTTGGTACAAAGCGAATTGTGAGCTGCAAGCGATAAGCCCACCGAACCGCATACTTTGGCAACTTCTACAATGGTGGTTACATACTCAAAATAGCTCAATCCTGCTCCTCCATATTCTTCAGGAACGAGTACACCCATCATTCCCAATTTGCCCATTTCACGGAATACCTCAACAGGGAACACTTGGCTTTCGTCCCACTCCATTACGTGTGGGCGGATGTTTTTTTCGGCAAAGTCTCTGACCATCTGTTGAATCATCAATTGATTTTCAGAGGGGTTAAAACTTAAACTTGAAGGTGATGCTTCTGTAACCATTGTATGTAGTTTTTTATATTTTTTTTATTCTAAACTAATGAGTGTTAGTTTGACAGTGCAAAATTATAGGGTTTTTCTGTATATTTTACAAGTTTAGGGTACAAATTGTTTGGAGAATGAAAGAAAAGCACATAAAAAAGCGCAGTACTGTGTGTTCAGTTGGCTGCGCCTTTGTAATAATTAACAACTCCCATTGAAATCCATTTTGTTGTTGTCAGATATTTTAAGTTTGCTGTTTTAATGGGCTTTGTTTAGGTTTCTCTATGTTTTGTGTCTTTTAGAGATACAAGGGCGGTCTTGGTTTCGGGTTTTGATGAATTTTTATTTTTTGCATAGGAAGTAATTTTATTTAAAGGTGTTACCTTTTTAAAGTTTCTTTAAAAAAACAGAAGTTACTATTCCTTTAAAGGTGTCACCTTTTCTTTTGGGGCAGCGTGTGTGGTACTAGGCTACGTCTTGGTCTGGTTAACCAGCGCATGCTTTGGGCTGCGTTTTAGAGTGTATCCATCCGCTCTTCCTACGCTTTTTGTCTGAACCGTGATTTCTAGGATTAATTAGATTACTTGATTTTTGGATTCTGGAATGACCCAAATCATCCAATGTGTATAAATCAAAAAAATCCTTTCATCCTACAAATCAAGATAATCAGGGTTCAGACTATTTTAATGTTGCACCACCAACTTCCCCGTTCGAACCACCTCCCCTACTTGCCATTCGTAAAAATAGATTCCGTTTGCCCATTGGCTGGTGTTGAGGGTTTGGAGTTGCGTTCCTTTGGCAATTGCTATATTTTGTAGCAAGCGACCGCTTGGGTTGTACACTTGTAGGATGCTTGCTTGGGTGGCATTGGTAGTCAATTGTACGAATTGGTCGGCTGGGTTGGGATAGGAGCTGATGTTTGCCTCCCCTACTCTAGTTCTTTGGACAGCAATGACTTTCGACATTTCTAGTGTTCCATCCTTGTCTACTTGGTCTAAGCGGTAATAAGCTGTTTCTGCTGTTGTTTTGTCTAGGAAGGAATAGTCTTGACGGGTGTTGCTGTTTCCTGCTGCTGTTACTCGACCAATTTGTTCGAATGTTTCTCCATCTAGCGATTGCATAAGATTGAAGTGGCTACTGTTTTTTTCTGTGGCAGTAGTCCATTTAAGTAAATTGCCTCTTGTTTGGGCTTCGCCAGCAAAGCTCAATAGTGTTACTTCTGTACTTCTACAGTCCAACATATTTTGTTCCAATACTTTGAAACAGTATGGATGATCTACAACAGAAACAGTATAGGAAAAGCTGGATGCATTGTCGAACATTCCTGCATAATAAGGTCCTGTAACAGCTGTTGCAACAGTGTTTCCTGTAATATTGTCAACTATTTCGTAGCCGTTTTCGCCTGGGTTGCCTCCCTCAAATAACAGTATCACTTCAAAAAATTCCCAGTAAGGAGGAACATCACAGCGTATGTCAGCCATTGCAATAAAATCTTGGCATTCGCTTTCCATCTCAAAGTACTCTTCATTTATTCTGTTTTGAGTTACATTGGTGATGATGGGTGGATTGAAATCGAAGAAAATGGCTGCTTCGTTTTCGATGAGGGTTCCATCTGGATTGCCTTCTTTTTGCTGGATGGTGAACTTAAAGAATCCATTGCTTGCCGCTTCGTTGACATTGCTATCGGGAAGGTAAATATCCTCAAAACGCCATTCGACCAAGCGATCTTCTAGGATGTGGAAGGTGTAGGGGTGACTGGCTGCTCCTAGTTCGATAGTGGTCAAATCAAGGTGTTCAGAGATGCGGTCTTGGACGACTACATTGTAAGCTGTGTCGGTTCCTGTGTTTTGGAATCGGATGCGGTACTCCAATTGGTCTTCGGCACGGATGTAGTGTTGGTCAGTTAATCCTTCGGGAGTGACTGCTTTGTCGTTAGGGTCGTAGGAACCAATATTGGCAATACAATCCAAGTCTTCAAAAGGAGCAGTGTCATTTTGAGGGTAAGTGGTGTAGTAGCCCACTGTGTATTCTTCAAAGTTGCTGGCTCCGCAACCTTCGATGGCAGCTGATACTCTTTGGCTGTAGGGATGCCCATCGGTTTGTTCTACTTCGACATAATAGGTTGAGCCTGTTGCTTTGAATTTAAAAGTAATTTCTTCCATTGCTTCCAATTGAACATCAAAAATGGAGAGTAGGATATTGTCTTCCATTAAAGTAGACCTGGTAGCATAGTTCATATCTTCTCCTTGGTTGATGATTCTAAACTCTATGCTGTCTCCTAGACAAAAAGCTTCTACTTCTAGATTTGACTGATCCCAAAGGGGATCAAGTGGCAAACAGAGGGAGTCGGGGTAGATGTGTGCTTCTACACAGTGGGTTTGTCCCAAAATGACTTCGTTGCAAGCTAAATTGGTATAGATTGGAAAACTAGCACAGCTTCCTGCCTCCACCGTTCCCAAGTTAAAAGTATATAGGTTGAGATCGGGGTCTACATTGCTCCAAGCGATGGCACTGCTATCTATGTTGATGAACTCATCAAATGCGATTTCGATGTAGGCATTTTCTGCGGCAGTTGTTCCATCGTTGCAATACTGGACAGTATAAACATTGGAAAAACAAGAACGCAAAAAGGGTGTCGAAATAGAGACGGTCAAAAATGGACAGTCAGTTGTTGCCTCAAAGAAAAAGTCAAGGCTATCACTTTGGTAGTATTCGTCAAAAGATACAGTGTTGTTGGTATTGCAAGTGGCTATTTCCCAATAGGGGCTGGGTGGGTAAAATTCAAAGTTGTACAGCCCTGTATCTAGTGCAATGTTGTATGCTCCATTACTGTCAGAATAGCCAAAATATAGTTCACTGCCATCATTGTTGTTGGCTTGAATGATGACATTGGACAAAGGAGTGGCTGTATTTTCATTGCAGTCTGCTCCTTCATAAGTTGTACCTTGTACATAATTGGTGAATACTTGCCCCATTGAATCGGTTTTGACCAACATTATATTGATGTTGTCAGATTCAAAATTATCGGTATCGTAGCCTGATATGATGAAGCCATTGTCATTGGTATGGTCAAGGTGGATACCATAGGTAAGCTGTAAGGGAAATGGAAGTGTTTGGTCCCATACTTCGTTTCCTTCTTGATCATATTTGAGTAAGAGTACTTCCCGTTCATCTCCATTTTCAACTCTTCCTGTTACGACATAGCCATTGTCAGGAGTGGCAAGAATGCCAAAGCCTTCGCTATTGAGTAGCAATCCATTGGCAATGTCTGAACCAATGCTTCTTGGGGTTTCCCATAAAAGATCGCCGTTGGGGTCGAGTTGGACGGTGTAGGCTCTGTTGTCTTCTTCAATTGCGTTTTGGGGAAATAAATCGCTTCGAATACCTGTTAAGGCTATGTTTCCATTGGGAGCAATGCTTAATTCTCTAAACATATATTCTTGGGTGTCACTTATCCCTATTTGTTGATAACTCCATTCAATGTTCCCCAAAGTATCTATTTGTAGTGCAAGCCCTTGAATCAGTTCGTTATTCGATATTCCTTCTACATATCCCCAACCACCCAATACTAAAGTTTGATTGGATGTTTCTTCTAAGGCACTGATTCTAGTGTAGTATAATTCGGGAGCAATATCGGTATAATTGATGGTAATTCGGTTGGTTTCATTGCCTTCTAGGTCTAATTGTACTGCTTCAAAATATTCGCTCGTATTGATGCTGCCAAAGGGAGTTGGGGCACTGCAAATGACCATTAATTCCCCAGTGCTTTGTTGAATGATTTGGCTACTGGCATTGGCATTCGTTTCAATAGTATGGTACCACTGTGAGTTGCCCGCTTCATCTATGAGCAATACAAATATTTTATTGGCTTCCCCTGTGGTTGTTTCTTGTCCTGTGATGGCAAAGTGTCCATTGTCCAATTTTACCAGGTCGGTTACAAAATTGTTTTTGTTCCAAGGGCGATAGATGTTTCGCCATAGTTCATTGCCCAATTGATCGGTTTTGAGGGCAAAGATGTTGCTAACAGTGGCATTGTCGGCACCATTGGCTTGGGCGTAGCTGTGTCCACAAAGGAGATAACCATCGTCGGTGCTTGCGACTAATGGTCCTGCATCATAGGATGAGAGGTCGTAGGTTTGTACCCAACCTTGGGCATTGAGGGCAATGGTGAAAAAACAGAATATTATTGTCCAAAATGTGTTTGTTTGGAGGCTCATACGGGTCAGATTTTGCATTTAGGTTCAAAAATGCTGAAAATTTGGGGTGAATGCAATAACATTTCGGTATATTTGTCTAAGGGATTTTGGGGTAAATTTGGCGTAACTATTTGTTTTACAGGGATTTCTTAATTTGTTTGTCTATTTTTTAACCACAAAGGACACAAGAGGACACAAAGGGGATAACCACAAAGAACACAAGAGGACACAAAG
>JAHDIA010000795.1 GCA_020631035.1 Chitinophagales bacterium
GTTAGCCGACGCATGGTTTATACTTCGTACAAGCGCCATCCGCTCGTCCTGCGCTTTTTTCACCCGTTTCGTGATTTTCGCCCGTTTCGTGGAGACGCAAGCCTTGCGTCTCTACTTGCAAAATGGGTGTTGTTGCATTGTATATATAAAACGTGCTGTTAAAAATCTTGAATGCTTCAGGATTTTTGGTTAAATTGTAAAAAATCAAGGCTCACAAGATGACATTAAAACTTCAAGACCGCCATTATACCATTGAAGAATACCTGGCATACTCAGAACAGGCTTTGGAGAAGCACGAATATTACAAAGGTAAAATCGTCAAAATGTCTGGAGCAACGCCTATACACAACATACTAGCTGCAAATATCATCTACACTTTGAAAACGGCAATAAAGCAGCTAAAAAAGACCAATGCTAATCCAGAGAAAAAATATTCGGTACTAACAGCAGATACCCCCATTCGAGTAGAATCACTAGATTCCTTTGTATATCCTGATGCATTGGTAATTTGCGAAAAACCAAAGATGTATAAAAACTCAACGATGGTCATTACCAATCCTTTGTTGGTTGTAGAGGTATTGTCTCCCTCAACGGCTGAGTATGATCGCAAGCAAAAGTTTGATTATTACCGAACCATTCCCTCCTTTCAGGAATATGTGTTGGTTGCACAAGATCGAAAACGGATTTCTGTGTATTATAGAACGTCGGGTGACAATTGGAACATCAATGATGCAACGGAAGCAAACATTGAGTTGCGTTCGATAGGATGTCGTATTGAGGTAGAGGATGTATATGATGGGGTGGATTTTGAACGCCCTGAAACGAAGGACAAAACATAGCAAAATACACCCGATTGTAGCGGATACCCCACAGTAGGGGCAAGCCTTGTGCTTGCCCTAAACGAGGAGTATTAGCGAAAAGCGGGGAGACAACATGCAAACGAAGCCCTTAGCGTTCTGTCCTAATCCTTTTTATTCTTATAAAATGTTGCTTCAAATTTTTCGAGCGGAAGAATGCTTAGACCACCAAATTTCACCTTTTCTATTTTGTTGTTTTTGTCGAAGTGATAGATGAGTTCTTCGCCTGTGGGACCATAACTACCGAAGTCGTCTATTTTAAAAACATTGCCACCTTGGTGTGTAATTTTGGTTTCGAAGCCAAAGGGGTATTTCATAGTGGGAAAACAAATCACCAATTCTCCGCCCACCAATGCTACTTCACGGATGCCCCAAATAGAATAGAATCGACCTGTAAATTTTTTGAGTTTGGGATTGGCTTTTTTGTCAGCTTTACTCTGGAAGAAATCAATTGTTTTGATGATGCCGTTGGCGATTTCTCCACTTGAAAATTCATTGCTATTGGAGATGACGCTGACCACCAATTTATCTTTGACATCAATGCGGGTATTGGACGAAAAACCAGGGAATCCCCCACCATGGCCAACAATATTGCGTTTGCCCACTTTGAGTACGCTAAAGCCCAAACCGTAGGAGTTTTCGCTTTCTTTGATGGGTTTCCATTGTAGGCGATGCATTTCTTTTTTAGAAGTTTCACTCAAAAAAGTAGGGGTGTTGTGGAATTGCTGTGCGCCAAAAAGACAGAGGTCTTCAACTGTTGAATACATCCCTGTTGCAGGAGAGAGTGCGCCCGTCGAAATATTGGGAAAGGCAATGCGCTCTTTGTTGAGATAAGAAGTAGAGTAGCCAATGGCTAAATTTGTTGAAATCTCTTTGGTGATGTCGGGACCACAGTTGGTTAAACCTATTGGGTCGAGTATGTTGGTTTGTAGGTAATCATTGAAGGCTTGTCCACTGACTTTTTCGATTAGCAAGCCCAGTAAACCATAACCATAATTGGTATATTTGAAAATGGTATTTGGATCATAAACCAGTTGGCAATTTTTAATGTCTTTTTTAAATGCGGTTTTATTCGGAAATTTACCAAGTCCTTGCCAATAGTCACACTCTTTACCATCTCGAATGATGCCTGCACTGTGGCTCAGTAGTTGACGAGCCGTTACTTCTTTAAAACGTTTGTCTTTGGAAGATTTGAACCAAGAGAGATAATTTTGGATAGGGGTATCTAATTGTATTTTGCCTGCTTCGACCAATTGCATAATGGCTGTAGCAGTAAACATTTTGGAATGTGAAGCTATTCTAAAAAAATGTTGGGTAGTCAATGGCTCTTGGCTTGCAGTATTGGCAAAGCCATAAGCATTGGAAAAATGCATTTTGTTTTTATAGTAAACGCCCACAGTAAAACCTGTGTATTGATTGTTGGCATAATAAAATTTAAGCCAGGAGTCTATAAATTTTAGAGCGTCTTTGAACAGTTTAATTTTCATTGAATTTGGGTTGTTGTTGTTAGTTTATTAGATGATCAAGAAAGGCTTTTGAGCCAGTTGATGAGTTGTTTTTTTTGACTATCACTTAGCTTGGCTTCAGAATGCATCATTTTATAGGAACGAGGGGGCATATGTCCCAATTCTATCTTTTCGATGCTCTCTTCTATTTTGTGTGTTTTTTTACTTGCTGAAA
>JAHDIA010000796.1 GCA_020631035.1 Chitinophagales bacterium
TGTATAGAACAAAAATTCATTAGCCAAAACATCAATTTATTTAAATTACAGAGTAATTAGTTTGACAAACCCAAAATTCCCTCACATTTTTTCCAAATATATACAAAAATCCCATAGTTTAGTATAATTGTATTGAGCTATGGAAGCACCTCCACCAAACGACACACATACCAACCAAAGTCCCAGCAGACACAGCGACCTCAAAGCCTGGCTGACCAATTTAGAGCGTGAAAGTTGGCAATTGAAGTTGATCGTGTCCTAATGAAACCTCCACGAAAAATCTCGCATCACCTTCACCAATTTCTCCACGCCTTCCACTGGCATGGCATTGTACATAGACACTCTATATCCCCCAACCGAACGATGTCCCTTTACTCCTACAATTCCATGATTGTCACAAAACACTCCAAAGGTTTTTTCCAATTCAGGACGTGCCAAATCGAAAGTAACATTCATAATCGAACGATCCTCTACTGCCTTCACTCTAGGAATAAATAGTGGATTGTTGTCAATCTCACCATACAGCAATTCCGCTTTTTTGTGATTGGTCTCCCCTATCTTTTTCAATCCCATTTTCTTAATCCAACGCAAAGTCAGCAAGCAGCCATAAATGGCATACACAGGCGGCGTATTCAATACCGACGCCTTAGCAATGTGCTTCTCATAATCCCAAATATCGGGAATCTCACGTCCTGTCTTACCCAACAAATTTTTGTCTACAATCACCACTGTCGTTCCTGCTGGTCCTAAATTCTTTTGAGCCGATGCAAAGATCAAACCATACTTACTCACATCCTCCACCAGAGGTTCCGAGAAAATATCCGACGACATATCAATCACCACAGGTACGCCTTGCATATCGGGCAAAGTCTTAAACTGCGTCCCACTAATCGTATTATTAGAAGTAACATGAAAATACGTCCATTCAGGGTCAATGCGATATTCTTTGGGAATATGTCTAAAACCATCATCCGCAGAACTTGCACACACATCCACTTCCCCATAAATCTTCGCCGCCTTAACCGCTTTGGTCGACCAAGTACCCGTATCCAAATAACCCGCTACCCCATCCTTGGGCAACAAATTGTAGGGCACCATTGCAAACTGTGTGGTCGCTCCTCCCATCAAAAACAAAACCTCATAATTATCGGGCAATTTGAGCAAGTCCTTAATCAACTTTTGCGCTTCCTCAATGATCGCCATAAATTCGGGTCCCCTGTGGGTAATCTCTAGAAGCGACAGCCCCATTCCATTGTAGTCTACCGCCGCTTGCCCCAACTGTTCAAACACCTCTTTGGGCAAAATAGAGGGACCTGCTGTAAAGTTTATTTTATTCATAGTCAGATTCAAAATTGAAAATTTGGAATTCAAAATTCATTCAACTAAACCGCCAAAATAGATGTAAAATTAGCGTATGTAATTGAAACGAAGATAGGAATCTTAAAGTTCTTTTTAGGGAAGATTTTCTTTTGTAAATAATTTGTTGAAGCGTGGCGTATGGGGATAGATAAATGTGCTGTACCAACAAAGCATAAAAAGTAAACCAGCAGTATCAGGTCTGAAACGAGGAGAGTCGCCCATAAAAAAATTAGTACGGAACGCTAGTCCTTGCGTTTGCAAAGTGTGTCCCTGCTATACGCTTTTAGTCCTCCCCCTCCTAGCGTCGGGCTGCGGGCTAACCGCTGCTATCAGGCGTATTTGGCATGGGTGGTACTTCGTGGGTGGGGAATAAATAAAAAAGCACATACCCGAAACACCGTTCGGATATGCGCCTTACTTCATTTTATCATCTAGATAGTTATTATTCTATTTCTACTTCGCAAAGTTGACCGCTCGCTTCTCACGAATCACTGTCACCTTGATTTGCCCAGGGTACTGCATTTCTGATTGGATTTTTTGAGAAATCTCAAAGGACAATTCGTCTACCCTTTCGTCGGCCACTTTCTCACTTTCTACAATCACACGCAATTCACGACCAGCCTGTATCGCATAAGCTTTTTGAACACCATCATAGTTTTGCGCCAACTCTTCCAGTTCTCTAATTCTTTGCAAATACGATTCGAGTATCTCTCGTCTTGCTCCAGGTCTTGAACCCGAAATGGCATCACACGCCTGAACAATCGGAGAAATCATATGCGTCATTTCTATCTCGTCGTGGTGGGCACCAATTGCATTGATGACCGAATCTTTTTCGTTGTACTTTTTGGCGAGTTCCATACCAGCCAAAGCATGAGACAATTCGTCGTATTCCTCAGCCACCTTTCCAATATCGTGAAGCAATCCCGCACGTTTTGCCAAACGAACCGATTTTTTGGTCATTCCCAATTCTGAAGCCATCGTGCTACAGATACGAGCCGTCTCTTTGGAGTGTTGCAAAAGGTTTTGCCCATAAGAGGAACGAAAACGCATCTTACCCACCAAACGAATCAATTGCGGATGCAAACCGTGAATGTTGAGTTCGATGACCGTCCTTTCGCCGATTTCTACAATCTCTTGTTCGAGTTGCTTACGGGTTTTGGCAACAATTTCTTCAA
>JAHDIA010000797.1 GCA_020631035.1 Chitinophagales bacterium
AAAGGTATGGGTGGCGCAATGGATTTGGTCGCTGGTACCGAAAACATCATTGTCGCAATGATGCATACCAATAAAAAAGGAGCGTCTAAATTGTTGCCCGAATGTACTTTGCCCATTACTGGTTTGAAATGCATTACCAAGGTTGTTACCAATTTGGCAGTATTGGAAATCAAGGATGGCGCCTTTCATTTGTTGGAACGTGCGCCTGGGGTAAGTATAGAGGAAATTCAAGAGAAAACAGCGGGTAAATTGGTGGTTGAGGGAGAAATTCCAGAAATGGTGCTGTGAATTTAAGATTGAAAATTCAAGATTGAAAATTTAAAATTCCATCCCAGAATGTAGAGACCTTGCACGCAAGGTCTGAACACATTCCATATAGCAAAGAATTTCATTGCAAAGAATTAAATTTTCGTATTAAAATCAAATTTTTCGCCATTGGTCGGAGAAGTGAGCATGCCCAATACGCCTGATAGTAGCGGAAAGCTTGTAGAGACAAGGCATGCCTTGTCTACAACTTGCAGCGGATAGCAGGAAGCCCACATCGTTCGCAAGCCACCAACGTTCCGTCCCAATCCAATAAAAATCATTCAATTTTAAAACATCCCCATCGCCAATCCAGAAAAACGAATGATGGAGGCAAGCAAAATAATGATGAGTAAATAGCGAATGTATACATTGGCATTGGGGTAAGAGGTTGCCATAATGGCTGCTAGCCACGCCCCTACAATTTGCCCACATCCTAGCAAAATACCATAGAGCCATTCAACCTGATTGTTGTAGACAAAAAGCAAGAGAGAAGGAATGGTATACAACAAAACGACCAAAAGTTTGATGCCATTGGCTTGTTTGAGATTGAGTCCTTCACCTATGATGAATGCCGACAATAGAAATATCCCCACTCCTGCCTGAATGAATCCGCCATAAATGCCAATGAAGAAAAAAGCGATGTATCGTACAATTTTGCTCCACTGTGCCTGACTGTTGTGTTCTTTGAGCCACTGTTTGGGTTTGAATAGGACCAAGCCCAACAAAAAAACCATCAAAATGGCGATACACCAATTGAGGTATTGTTCATTGATTTCGACTGCCATTTGAGTACCAACAATAGAGCCCAAAACAATGGCAATGATGGTTCCCCAACGTCCTGTGATTTGTATGTTTGCTTTTTTTTGATAGGTGCGAAATCCTATGATGCTTTGCATCAGTACTCCTACCCTATTGGTTCCATTGGCAAGGGTTGAAGGCAAGCCCAAAAAACTGAGCATAGCCAGGGTAATAACAGAGCCACTTCCTGCAAGTGTATTGATGAAACCTGCTAGAAAACCTGCTAAAATAATGAGTGGTAATAGATACCAATTGGTCAGTAAATCTTCGATGCGTTTTTTGAAGGTAAATTTAAGGAAGTCTAGGACTTTGTAAAACTTTTGAAGCCATCTTTTGTGCTGTATACAAATTAGTACATTAAAATATACATTTCAATTACTATGTATTTAAACTAAAGTAAAAATGGCAGGCTAAGTGTGTAAGATGCCTGCCATCCTTAATGATATAAACTAACTAGACTAACTGTGTTTGCGTACTTGTTCCCTGAGATATATGAATTTTCTCCATGCAAAGAAAAATCCACAATACAATTGCAAACATTAAGCCAAAAAAGGGAAAAGCGATAATGTTGTAGAAATAATTTATACATTTGAATCCTATTTCACTGTTTATGCCCACTTCAAAGCGATTGTAATTTTCGGAGTATTTGAGCAAAAGCGACCACCATTGTTTGAAAAGGACAAAAAGATAAATTCCAAGCAAACCCAAAACAAGTGCAATTAATTTGTCTTTCCATCGAATAGGACTTGTCAATACGAGTGCTATAAAAAACAAAAAAGGTAAAATGGCAAAGTTCCAAGTATTCATTGGAAACTTAGTTCGCTTGATTTTGATTTGGGTCAAGCCTGCTTTTTTGGCTTTTTGGATGGCTTTGGCTTTTTGTTGTTCACTTATCAATATGACTGTTGTATCAAAACGTTTGTCAGCTGTCACATCCTTGTTAAATTCTACGATGCCCCCATTGGCAAAAGAAGCAAAAAACCAACTGGCTTGACTGCGGTATAAATCGGCCGTTTTTTCTTTTAATCCACTGGTATAAAACAAAGCCAAACACGAAAGGTAAATCCCTAAAAACAAGAATAAACGTTTGAGCAAAAAGTTAGGTGATTTCATACAATATTATTTTGAGCTTCCTCCGTTTTTAAATTGGCAATCCATACAAACAAACAAAGCAAACTCAATATGATGAACAAGATTTGCCAGAGACTTTCGTGCATAAAATCGAATAAATTGGGCAAGTAAATGCCACATAAAAAAAGGCTAATAATGCGAATCAAATTGAGCAATACCAAGAAAAGTGTCCCCCACAATATCCCTTTTAGTTTTTGATTGATTGTAGCTGGATAAATGGCAATGGCACATAAAAAAATAGCCAGTCCTTCTATCCCATCACAACCATTCTGAATACTGATGGAAAACT
>JAHDIA010000798.1 GCA_020631035.1 Chitinophagales bacterium
CTTAGCTCTACTAGGACTGGTGTGTCAGTTCAATGGAATGCCAACCCAGTGCATTTTTTTCCCGCTTTGGCGGTCCAATCAACTTATCTAATCCATTTTATTTACTGACAACAATGGTCTGAAAGACCATATAATAATTTTGATATATGCCATTAACTTTCTATTTTAAAGCAAGCTAAGATGAAACACACAATATTGAAACAACACTTCACCATTTATTTACAACACTAAAACCAGAACTATGGGCGAACAGAATGTAATCCTCCCCCGCAGTCAAAAAGATATACAAGACTTCGTAAAGCGTTTGCTTAGAGATACACGAGCTCTTGAAAAAATGCTCCACGAAAAAATGTTTGAAACCGATATTATTAGAATTGGTGCCGAACAAGAATTTAATTTGGTAGATAGAAACTACAAACCTGCTTGTATCAATTTGGAGGTGTTGGAAAAATTGAAGGATGATTTGTTTACCACCGAATTGGCTAGGTTCAATTTGGAATGCAATGTACCTCCCCTTGTTTTTGAAGGCAAATGCTTGAGTTCAATGGATAAAACCATTTCGGGTTTATTGAGCAAGGTCCGTAAAGTCGCCAGTGAATTTGATACCGAAATCATATTGTCAGGTATACTTCCCACCATTAGAAAGTCGGATGTACTGATGAACAACATCACCCCCATTGAACGCTACAAAGCTTTGATGCATGCCATACTCAAGCTACGTGGCGAAAACTCAATGCCCCTAAACATTAAAGGTATAGATGAACTCATTACAAGGCATAGTTCTCCTATGGTCGAGGCGAGTAATACAGGCTTTCAGGTACACTTACAAGTTACTCCTGACGACTTTACGGCCAAGTACAATATTGCCCAAGCCGTTGCTGCTCCTGCGATGGCCTCAGCGACCAATTCGCCTTTGCTATTTGGCAAACGTTTGTGGAAAGAGACTCGAATCGCACTCTTCCAACAATCTATTGATACCAGAGCAACCAGAGATCATTTGAGAGATAGAAGTCCCAGGGTGATGTTCGGCAATGATTGGGTCAAAAAATCCATTCTAGAAATTTACAAAGAAGACATTATGCGCTTCCGTATTTTGTTGAGCACTACGGCTGGACAAGATGCAATGAAGGCATTGGAGGCTGGTAAAATTCCTGACTTAAAGGCATTGCAAGTACACAATTCGACAGTATATAGATGGAACCGTCCTTGTTATGGAGCCATCAACAACATTGCTCATTTGCGGATAGAGAACAGGGTACTTCCCGCAGGCCCCACTGTTGCAGATGAAATGGCAAATGCTGCTTTGTGGTTGGGTTTGTTGAATGGATTGGGAGATGTGTATCCAGATATTACCAAACTGATGGATTTTGCAGATGCCAAAGCCAATTTTGTCAAGGTTTGCCGCAATGGATTGGATACCACCTTTAGCTGGGTCAATGGCAAAAAATACGATGCCGTTGAACTCATCCGTAAAGAGTTGATTCCTATTGCCATAGATGGCTTAAAGAAAAACAAAGTCGCCAAAAAAGACATTGATCGTTATATGGGCATTTTGCATGAGCGTTTGGATACCCGCCAAACAGGTTCTCAATGGATGCTTGATTCTTATTCCAAATTGATGAAAGAAACCACCAAAGATGAAACCTTGTTGGCGATTACTGCCTCTACCATCAAAAACCAAAAAACTGAGAAACCTGTCCATTCTTGGGAATTGGCATCAGTTGATGATTTAGTAGGTACAGAGTTTAGCAGTTTGACTGTTGAGGCTTTTATGACAACTGATTTGTTTACAGTGCGAAAAGACGATATTTTGGACTTAGCCGCCGAAATGATGAACAGCCAACAGTTGCGTTACAGTCCCGTTGAGGATCATCATGGATGTTTGGTTGGATTGCTGACTTCTCGTTCTCTATTGCGGTATTATGGTCAGAAACATTTGTGGAATACCCAACAGAATGTATTGGTCAAGGACATTATGATTGCCAATCCTTTGACTGTAGAACCAACCGCCCCCATTACCAAGGCCTTGGATATTATGGAAAGCAACAATATTGGTTCTTTGCCTGTGGTTCAGGACAAGCAATTGGTGGGTATCATTATGGAGCAGGATTTTCTCAAAATCACCTCACGCTTAATCAAGCGTTTGGGAAATGGCAATGGGAAACACAGTATGAATGGAGAAATGAAAAAACAAACCAAAAGTAAACGGAAAACAAAAAAATGAGCAATGAATTGGAAGGAAGGTAAAAAGAAAAAGCGGCGGGGATTTAAGGAATGAGACAAGTGATAAGTTTGCGCCCCGCCGTCTCTCTCAGCAATTTTTTTTGTTTTTTGTTCTTTGACAATTTTTGCGGAAGAGAGCTAGTTCTTAAATAAGCTATCCAGTCGCCTGTGGCTCCCTACTATTTATTCAAGAACCACTCTCCAAAAATTGTCAGCAAACCTGATTTTTATTCAGTTTCTATGCAAAATTCGAGAATTTTATCGTCTTTTAAAACAAAATAGGTTCTAAATATTTCA
>JAHDIA010000046.1:0-4765 GCA_020631035.1 Chitinophagales bacterium
ATTACACTGTAAATTAAATAAATTGATGTTTTTGGGCAATGAATTTTTGTTCTATACAAAGAACGCACGGAGCCTGGTAGCCATAGCTACCATAGGCGAGTACGAGATGCAGTATAGTACGAAAAGGCATGGTCAAAATGTTAAGAAATTTATTTTACAGTGTATTTATTACATTGTAAGGAAATACCTCAAACACAAACCTACTTTAAAAGTTATAGAGGAATTGGTAGAAATGACCGAAATTGTTGGAACAACTAAAAAGGAAATAGTCCAAGCTCTAAAAAATGACTTTAAAGATTTTGAAGATTCTATTCAATATTCAACAGCATTGACAATTGAAGGGCTAGAAGCAATTTTGACTAGAAATGTAAAGGATTATTCAAAGTCAGAGATAGCTGTATTTACACCTGAAAACTATTTGAAAACAATAGCAAAAAACGAGGATTAAAAAGAAATGATCAATACTTATATAAGGAACTTTCAATCAAAATTCAATGCCACACCACACACCTACCGCATACCAGGACGCATCAACCTCATAGGCGAACACATCGACTACAACGCTGGTTGGGTACTCCCTGCAGCCGTTGACAAAAGCATTTACCTTAGCATTGCCCCAAGTCAAGAAGAACACTCCCACATCTACGCCCAAGATTTCGAGCAAGCTTTGGAACTGGACCACAGCCAACTCCAAAACCACAAAGGCTGGGGTAAATACATCGCAGCCATCCTACAAATTGCCCAAGCAAAACAATTAACCGTACAACCATTCAATGCACTCTTTGGAGGCGACTTACCCATAGGCTCAGGAATGTCCTCATCGGCCGCTTTGTGTTGTGGATTCATTCAAGCCCTCAACGACCTCAACCAATGGAATCTGAGTAAGAGAGAAATCGCCAAAATGGGGCAAGCCACCGAACACCAAGTAGGCATCAAGTGTGGGCTAATGGATCAATATGCGGTGATGTTTGGACAAAAAGATCAATTTGTTCTCTTAGATTGCCTTACAGAAACCCACGAATATGTACCCGCCAATTTGGGTGATTACCAATTGGTCCTCATCAACTCCAATGTCAAACACGAATTGCTAGACTCTGAATACAACAATCGTCGGGAAGCTTGTGAAAATACCCTAGCAACACTCCAACAAAAATATCCCCAAGTCCAAAGTTTTCGAGACATCACCAAATCAATGATACTTGAAAACGAAGACAAGTTCCCACAAAGCCAAGTCCTCAATTCCTTGTTTGTGGTCAAGGAAATAGAGCGTATTCAAGCAGCAGTACAAGCATTAAAAGAAGGCAAAGTTGAAGAACTGGGACAGCTATTATACGATACCCACTTAGGACTAAGTGTCGAATACCGAGTAAGTTGCGACGAACTAGATTGTTTGGTCGAACTGGCCAAAGGACAAGGCGTCATAGGTGCCCGAATGATGGGAGGCGGATTTGGTGGCTGTACCCTCAACCTCATTCACAAGGACCAAGCAATGGAAACCGCCGAAACCATCGCCCAAGCCTACCAAAAAGAAACAAACATTGAGGCCGACATCATAGCCGTCAAGATCGCACAAGGCACCCACAAAGTCGAATAAACCCCATAAAAAATGCGCTTCATACCTGAAGCGCATTTTTTAACTTTTATCTTTTTTGTAAAGAACGGATATTCCACTAATGAATTTTGAATCTTAAATTTTAAATCTAAGTTACAAATACCGATAATCAACCTCAAAAGTATCTCCTTGATTGATGTCACCCGTCTTCAAGCCTTTGGTAAACCAACGCATACGTTGTTCAGATGTACCGTGAGTAAACGAATCGGGCACCACATAACCTTTCGACTGTTTCTGAATGCGGTCATCTCCAATGGCGTGTGCCGCATTCAAAGCCTCTTCCAAATCGCCTTCTTCTAAGATGTTGTTCATTTTATGAGCGTGATGCGCCCAAACACCTGCTAAAAAGTCCGCTTGTAATTCCATTCTAACCGACAATTCATTGTACGCCTTTTGGCTAATTCGTCCCCTTTGAGACTGTACCTGACGGGTAATGCCCAATAAATTTTGGACGTGGTGAGCCGCTTCGTGGGCAACCACATAAGCCATGGCAAAATCACCAGGAGCCTTAAAACGAGTCTTTAACTCTTGATAAAAACTCAAATCTATGTACAATTGATGGTCACCAGGACAGTAAAACGGACCTGTTGCCGAACTGGCATGCCCACAAGCAGAAGCCACTTGATGGTCAAACAAGACCAATTTGGGTTCTTGATAACGTTTGCCCAATTGCTCTCTAAAAATTTTGTTCCAAACATCTTCGGTATCCTTCAATGTAACCGAAACAAATTGAGCCAAAGCATCATCTTCCCGATTGCCAGGTTGTGCCCCTGCATTTCGTTGATTTTGATACTGTGCTTGCTGATTTTGCTGTTGAATTTGATTGATGACTCTTCCAGGATTGTCCGAAAAAAACAACGCAAACCCAATCAATAAGATGGTTCCAATACCAATACCGCCTGCTACTTTTCCCACAGAGCGGCCTCTTCTATCATCCACATTGTCACTTCCTTGTCGTCCTTGCCAACGCATAGTTTATACTTTTAATTACAAAATGATTTAAAAAAGTGTTTTGGTTGTGATTAGTGCCATTATAAACTAGACTATCAAAATTACCAAAAGATAACTACTTTTTTTATTTTTTTGAACGGAATGCTTAGGCTTCGGACGATGGGGGCTCCCTGCTATCCGCTTCTATGGCGGCATTGGGGAATATTTCGATTCTCCGCCACGCCCGTACAGACAAGGCATGCCTTGTCTCTACGAAACGCTATGAAATACGAAACGCTATGAAATACAAAACGCTATGAAATACAAAACGCTACGAAATGCCGCCATATCCACTACTATCAGGCGTAGGTTATTTTATTCACCTCTTCGTTGTATCGTTTTTATGTCTTTCTCCATAACAGGCAAATATCGTTCAGGAATAGAACTTTCCTTTTTATCCACGCTCACAAAACCAAATTGCTCATAAAAAGTCTCGGCATGTGGGTCAGACACCAAGCTAAACTTATCAATATGTTCGTCTTGGACTCTAGCAAAAAAATCATTCATCAACAACTTACCTAGTCCTTTTCCAATATAAGTGGGAAGAATAAAGAGATTGTCCAACATACAAACCCCATTTTCTGGAAAGAAATAGGAATAATAGGCGACTAGCTCGTCTTCATCTAGTAATTTAAATACTTGGTGTGTAGCAATATAATCACTGCTAATGGTCAAATCTTCTGTCCATAACTCAATTTGCTTGGCTCCATATCCCCAATGGTTTTTGGAGAGCATAGTGATTTGGGTCAGTTTTTTGTGGTCCTGTGTTTGTGCTTCTACAATGGTCATTGCTGTTTCAATTAAAGTCTAAGGTGTCACCTTTAATAAGTTTTTCTTTTTTTGCTAGTATTTACTATTTAAAAAGGTGACACCTTTCTTTTACTAAAAAGAATTAGCCATTAAGTTATATACAATTAAAACAAAAAAAATCCAGTTTGATTCCCATCAATATGTATTTTTGGGCGAATTATTTATAAGATAATAAAATGCTTCTTATGCAAAACCTACAAGACACTCCACACAGACGACAAAACATTCTAACAGGCGATTGGGTATTGGTTTCGCCCCACCGAACCAAACGCCCTTGGCAGGGCAAAGTCGAAGAAATCAAGCCACTCTCGACCATCACCCACGACCCCAAGTGTTACCTCTGTCCAGGCAATACCAGAGCCAGCGGAGCCACCACCGAAAAATACACAAGCACCTATGCCTTTACCAATGATTTTTCTGCACTCTTATCTGAAACCGACATTGACACTATAGAAAACGGACACCTAAAAGCAAAAGGCGAAAAAGGTGTTTGTCGAGTAGTCTGCTTCTCCCCCAACCACTCCCTCACCTTACCCTTGATGGAGATAACAGACATAGAAGCTGTCATTCAATTATGGCAAAAAGAATATGCCGATTTGGGCGCATTGGACTACATCAATCATGTACAAATATTTGAAAACAAGGGCAGCATTATGGGTTGTAGCAATCCCCACCCACACGGACAAATTTGGGCACAAGCCTCCATTCCAATGGAAGCCCAAAAGAAAGCCATTCGCCAAGAAGCATTTTACAAAGAAACAGGCAAAAGTTTGCTAGGAGATTACCTCGCCCAAGAAATCGAATTGAAGGAGCGCATCGTCTTAGAGAACGAACATTTTGTAGCCCTTGTTCCCTTTTGGGTGGTATGGCCTTACGAAGCAATGATTGTGCCCCGAAAGCACCAACAACACATTGGACAAATGAACCTAACAGAACGCAAAGCTTTTGCCCAAATATTAAAAGCCCTGACCATCCGATTCGACAATGTATTCAAGACATCCTTTCCCTATTCGTCGGGCATTCACCAAGCCCCTACCAATGGTGAAGCACATAAACATTGGCATTGGCATATGAGTTTTTATCCCCCATTGTTGCGATCGGCAAGCGTCAAGAAATTTATGGTCGGATACGAGATGTTCGGCGAACCCCAAAGAGACATCACCGCCGAATGGACCGCCGACAAATTGCGTTCCATGCCCGCCACCCATTACACCGAATAAAATAATGAATGGTAAATTATGGAATAAAATGATGAATGGTAAATTATGGATTATAAATTGGGGGATGTATACCAATCCGTAGGGGCAAACCTATGTGTTTGCCCGAACAGGAAATGGAACAGGAAACATATGT
>JAHDIA010000046.1:4865-15838 GCA_020631035.1 Chitinophagales bacterium
AACAGGAAACATATGTATTTGTAGGGGCAGGTTTTATGCCTGCCCGAACAGGAAATGGAACAGGAAACATATGTATTTGTAGGGGCAGGTTTTATGCCTGCCCGAACAGGAAACAGAACCAAAAACAGAACACAAAACGGGCGAAAAACGTAGCGACACACGGCCGTGCGTCTACACGAAACGTGCGAACCAAAACGTGCGAAAAAAGCCTAGCGTGAAGCGGATAGACAAAAGCCCCGACGAAGGCACACCAGAACCGATGCCTACGCCCGATTGACGTACATACCATGTATGACGGAAAGCGGGAACCCACCATGCAAACGAAGCCCTTAACATTCCGTCCTAATCAAAAAATATAAATCTAAAAAGCATCTATATTTGTTTGAATGACATATTAAAAAAAGCCTTCAATTTTCAACAATTTTGTAGAAGTCAGCGGATTTTAGTATTTTGCCTCAACTTTAAAAACAAAACAATTTATTAGGAGATTGACAAAGCATAGGAAATCTCAATTACGTCCTTAAATCATCATTATGAACAAGTATAATTATCTATTTATTTGCGGAGTTTTGTTGGCAACTTTGTTCCTCAATTCGTGTGAAAAAGACAATGATCCACCCGATGATTTTGATCCTACAGACACACCTATGGATACAACACAAACACCCACTGATACCACAACAATGGATACAATGGATGTAGTAGAACCCACTTGGAAGGTTTGGGAATTTAGCGCAGACGATTATACAGCAACGGCTATCCAAGATGCCTTTATAGATATGGAAGCGGGAGATACTGTTAAGTTTGGAGCAGGAGTTTTCTCTTTTGAAACAGGGCTGTCGATTGATGATAAAAACAATGTGGTCATTATGGGAGCTGGAATGGATGAAACCATTTTGGATTTCTCTAATCAAATAGATGTTGCAGGTTCAGGGGCAGAAGGACTAAAAGTAACAGCCAACAATACCATATTGGCTAAATTTACGGTGCGCAACACCATTGGAGATGCCATTAAGGTCAAAGATTCAGAACATTTTACCTTCTATAAAATAAAAGTAGAATGGACAGATTTGGAATCAGAAGACAATGGAGCCTATGGTTTGTATCCTGTTTCGAGTAGACACATTTTGATTGATGGTTGTGTTGCCATTGGTGCATCAGATGCAGGTTTGTATGTAGGACAATGTGAACATGTAATTGTAAAGAATAGCCATGCCGAGCGAAATGTGGCTGGAATCGAAATTGAAAACACCAAGCACGCCGATGTTTTCAACAATACTGCTGTAAACAATACAGGTGGTTTATTGGTATTTGATTTGCCAGGTTTGCCTGCTGGACAAGGTTCACACACAAGAGTGTACAACAACATTATTGAGAACAATAGTCTGGTTAATTTTGCCCCAGAAGGCAATGTAGTTGGTTATGTTCCACCAGGAACAGGTATTATGTTGATGGCTTGTAACAATGTTGAAGTATTTGGCAACTCTATTGGAGGCAACAATGTGATGAGTATTGGTTTGGTTAACTATGAAGTATTGAGAGAACTAGGTGCGGCTGACTGGGATGATCCAACATACATTCCACATCCAAGAGCAGTCAACGTACACGATAATATCATTATTCGTAGCAACGATTGCCCAGAAAACTTAAACTTTATGGGTACTTTCTTGACAAGCATCTTTGACGATTGTGAAATGCCAGAAGTATTGTATGATGGCATCATTAAGCCAGAAGACTATGTGACAGAGGAAGCTATGTGTTTGAAAAACAATGGTCCCATTAGTGTGGGTATTTTAGATTTGGGCGGCTATCCTGATGATTTTACGCCTTATATGGCAGCCGACGAATTTGATTGTACCAAAGAAGGCTTGCCAGATGTTGAAGTAGAAGCTCCTGTTTGGGGTAATTAATACACAACTCAATAAAATAAATAACTCAACTCAATCCCAAGATTCTAATTAGAATCTTGGGATTTTTAAAAAGTATAATTTAGATATGCGTATCCGAGTATTGATTTTATTTGCTTTGACTTTATTGGTATTACACGCTTGTCAAAAAGAGAATGACACGCCCGATGATACCAATGATATGACAGACCCGATGGTCAGTGAATCGGATACTGCCTTGTTTGATTTAAACAATGTTCCCTTTGAAAATTTGAGCGATTACCATTTCTTTATCAATCCGAGCGAATTAGAACCACACCCATCGCTCATTCCTTACGATTTGAATACGGCATTGTTTTCTAATTATTCTAGTAAACAACGCTTGGTGTATTTGCCCCCAGAAACCAGTGCCACTTATGTAAGCGAAGGACAGTTGACTTTGGATTTTCCAGAAGGTACCGTCATAGCCAAAACTTTTTACTACCTCAACAATTTTAATGACCCTAGCCAAGGACAGCGGATCATCGAAACCCGTTTATTGGTGCGTAGGGAAGGGAAGTGGGAAGCCTATGAATATTTGTGGAATGAAGAACAAACAGATGCCACACGCATTAAATCGGGAGCGATTACACAAGTTGAGTGGACACATTACGATGGTGTACAACGCAACGAATATTATATTGTTCCTACGCAAAACGATTGTAAGGGCTGCCACGAATTAGGCGAAGATTTGGTGTTGTTGGGTCCCAAAGCTCGTTTCCTCAATAAAGATTACGCCTATGCTGATGGTACAATGAACCAACTACAAAAGTGGGAATCTCTAGGGAAATTGACAGGTTTACCCGATATGAGTGAAGTACCCAAGGCTGCGACTTGGGGCAACGAAAACGAAAGCCTCAACGACAGAGCTAGAGCCTACCTAGACATCAACTGTGCCCACTGTCACAACGATGCAGGACCCGCCAATAATTCAGGATTGTTCCTAGACTTTTACGAAACCGATTCGACCAAATTGGGCTTTTGTAAACCGCCTGTTGCAGCAGGTGGCGGAAGTGGAGGTTTGTTCTATAGCATTGCCCCAGGTAATCCCGACGAGTCCATTATGATTTACCGACTCAATTCACTTGTACCCGATGAGTCAATGCCCGAACTAGGTCGCTCTGTGATACACGAAGAAGGATTGCAACTTTTGCGTGATTGGGTGAGCAGCATCAATGGAGAGTGTCAATAAATTTAAACAATCATCAATTCAATCGAATCCCATTTTTCTCAATGGTAATGATGCGTTGTTTGTAGAGTGTACCAATCGCCTTTTTAAAATTCTTTTTACTCATTCCCAATACCTCTCGAATTTCATCAGGATCACTTTTGTCATTTAGGGGGGATTTGCCATTGTTGCGTTCGAGGTGTTTCAAGATGCGCTCCGCCATCGGTTCTACTTTTTGATAACCTTGCTTTTGCAAGCACACATCAATTTTCCCATCTTCTCGAATGGTCTTAACATAAGCTTTCATCGCTTGACCAATAAACACTTTTTCAAAAATCTCATCGTGGTACATCAATCCCATATATTCTTGATTGATAATGACCCGATAACCAATGTCTCGTTTTTGCCAAATCAAAATATCTACTTCTTGTGCCTCTTCCAAATCCTCATTTTCTTTTTTGAGAAACTTAGACAATTTGGTACTACCTGCCAAGCGGTTGCTTTTTTCATCCAAATACAAATACACCAAATACGACATGCCCACTTTGGCTTCCCCTGCAAATTCCCGATAAGGAACAAACAAATCTTTGGGCAGCCCCCAATCGAAAAAGGCTCCAGGTGTATTGACATTCACCAATTTCAAAAAAGCGATTTGATTGAGTGTCAGCTTGGGTTTTTCGGTAGTAGCCACAGGGCGGTCTTCCGAATCATTGTACACAAATACATCAATGCGTTCGCCAGCTTTAAAATCTGCTGGTACATAACGATTGGGCAAAAGCACCAAGTTCCCTGCCTCGTCTCTAAGCGAAAATCCGTAGTCATTCCGTTCTGCTCCAATGAGCGTATTGTATTGTCCGATGTTTATCATAGTGCAAAGGTACGGAATTTAGGTTGATTGGGGGATTGTGTTGATTGCGTCATTGAGTGATTAGGTAATTTGTTGATTGGGTTGATTATGTAATTGGGTGATTTGGTTGACTGGGTTTATTGGGTAATTGGGTAATTGGGTTGATTGAGTATTTGAGTGATTGGTTTATTTCAAGAACTAAGAACAGGGAATGGATAGCTATTCTAAATTCGTAATTCTACACTCTAAATTCATTGTTATGGTGCAACGCAAGTGGTTTATGGCTACGCTTGATCTGGTTAGCCAACGCATACTCAGTCCTTCGTACAAGCGTTCATCCGCCCGCTCGTCCGACGCTACGAAATCTCCTCCAATTTGGACTTGAGCCATTCGACATTGGTGATTTTTTGTTCTTCGATTTTGTTTTGTAGTTTTTCTTTTTCTTCAGTAAGTTTATTTTTGCTAAGGGTTTTGGCGATTTGTTTGAGCTTGTAAGATTTCAAACTTAATTTAAACAGATTGTGGTAGCGGATGTATTTGGGTTTGGCAATTAATTTATTCCGCATCAGATAATGTTTGAAAGATTCGATGAGAGAACGCAGTGCCATTTCTTCATCTGTTTCGTAGTAAATTTTGAGTAGCAAAGTCTTGGCGTCTAAGTTGTAGATGATGGTGCTGTATTGGACACTATTGAGCAATTGAAGAGCTTTGGCGTATTCTTGAGTGTGATAATAAAAATTCGCCAAACAATAAGAATAAGCATTTGTAACAATAGTGGGTGATAAGTTGTCTTTGTATTCGTGAATAAAATGTTCGACCCATTCAAAAGCTTGTAAGCGGAGGGCAATGGTGACAATGTTTTTATAGTGCCATTCTGCTAGGACACCATTCTCTAACAACAAATCTTTTTCGAGTAACTTTTGAAACAACAAAAACATCTCTTGCAAAAATGCCTTCTGTCCCAAGTTGATTTGCCCAATGCAATAATTCAATCCGTAAAAATACAAGACCCTACGTTCATCTGTGGGAAAACGAGCAGCATGTACATCCAATAATTCCATTAAATCAAAATAGTGTTGGCTGTGTTGTGGTTCCGTTAAACTGAGGTAGATTTGACGGTAAATCAAAACAGAGGGAACATTTTGGTAAGCCGTCAAATCTTGCCCAATATGTTCAATTAGTGAAGTTGTTTCTGTAAAGTCAAATGCTAGATTGAGAATCTTTTGACGGTTTCGCATTTCACAAGCAATGCGCAGTTTTTCACTCACATAAAAATGTGTGAGGTATTGGTCTTGCGCTTCTAGCAAATGATTGTACTGATAATTGTTTTGATAAATGTAAAACAAATCTCCTTCCTTACAATGTTGATACTTTTGGTAGAGTGCCTGACTGTTTTGGTAGTCGGTTTTAGGAGTGGATTTAAAATACTTTTCAAAGCGTTTACTCAAGTTCCGTTCTCGTATATTTTGTAGCAGGGCATTGTGTTGGGCAGCTTCATCGGCGAGTATTTTTTCTGTTATCCAAAATTGCTCTACCAATTTAAGACATTGCGAAAATAGATTTTTTAACTTGCCTTCATTATAGGGAGTTTTCCCATAAACCTTTTGGAATACAAGTTGGCGGTTCACATTTTCGGCATCAAAGTGTGGGTACAAATCAGCAAGGTAAGCCACCAAAGCCTGTACGCCAGCATTTTTGCAAAAGTAGGGCGATTGCACAAACAAATGAAAACGCTTCATTTCTTTTAGCGAAAAAGACTGAATATAGTGGATAAGGCTGCTTTTAATCATTGTACTTTTTTGTGTTTTAAATGCTTGTTTTTCAGTGTTTTAGGGTTTTTAATATGTTTTTTTATTAGACTTTTTGCCAAAAATGTCCTTTTTTAAAAGCGAAAAATAGTTCAAATTTGTAGGAGAACCACAGAAAGTACCCCAAATTTTGATGATTATGTACAAACGATTGATGACATTGATGTTTTTTTCCTTCTTGGCGTTGCTGCCTTGGAGCTTTTCTTTTGGGCAGTGTGAGGGGGTGGAGGTTGAGGGGAATCTTTATGTAAGTACTTATGATGTTTGGGATTCTTGGGTAATAGAAGTGGAAATGACTGTTTGGGCAACAGATTCTGCGAAGTTTAGATTTTACTTTGATGAAGCGGGAACTAATATAATTACCTATCATGAACTTGAAGTATTGCCTAATACCCATACGGATATTTCTTTTTTTTATGGCCCTAATTTTGACAATGGTTTTTGGGAAGAAATGTGGATGATTGATCAAGTATCAGGGTGTAAACAATATATTGATTTTGCTTGTGGATATGAACTAAACTGTGCCGCTTGCAATGTGTTTGGAACAAATGTTACCAATAATCAGTTGGGAACAATAACAGCAGATTCTAGTTTTATAGAAGCATCTGTAGGAGAGACAATAACTGTAGGAATAAATGATAGTTTTATCAACGAGGGATATGGATTGGTTTATCTAATAGGAACTTTTCAAGAAGCAATTTATACAAAGTCAGGATTTCATTTTAGAGACATCGCGCATAGTGAAGTAGGGCTGTTTTCTCCAAGTATTCAAACACAAATAGAACCCAACAAAACTTATCTTATTGCTCCTTGTATTTATAGAGATGTAAATTTGAATGGTATCTATGATATAGGGGATCGACTGTGTAGACAAGAGGCATTAACAGATCCACAATTGACAGAAGGTAATTTTGTTTCAGTCTATTTTGATGATCCAGCCTATGTTCCATTTAGTGCAGAAATAAGATTTGAATGCAATTTGCTTGATACTTGTAATATGGTAAATATATGGAATCGCTATATCAATATTTATATAGATTCTTTAAAGGGCGGAACAACAGAGGGCAATTCCTTTTATCAAGTGGAATACAATTTTAAATACAACTGTCCACTGTATTCAGAATATGGAGATTTAAGAGATTCATTGAGTATTTACAAAGAAGAAAAAATTGCCAGTTTTGAAAATAGTGGTCTTTTAGAAGGAGATGTCAGTTGTTCTCCTTTTGTATTGGATATTAGTGTGAGAGATGCCAATGGTGTAGAAGTATTTTTTGAGTATGTATTCCAATATGGAATAAGTTTTTCCAATTTGCTAGATTGTTCTAATTATGAGGATGACGTATATATTTATCTAGGAATGCCCTTAGATGAGGATACTCTTGAAGTTTGTAGAGGAGATACCTTGAATATACAAGCAGAGTGCTCTTATGTTTCAAGTTATGATTGGAGTGGACCTGGAGCTGGACCAATACTAGACTGGGTACCTAATATTAAAAGCACTTATATATTACACAGTGGAAACATTGGAGAGAGTCTCTTCCCACTTTGGGGAGAATTGTCTTGGGATGTTGAGAATGAGCATATTTATGCAATATCCTATAATGGTCTGTTTACAGAAGAAGACTTTGAGGGACATTACAATGAAACTTTATATGCATCGGCGATAGTATGTTATGGCTACTATTGGGCGGAAACCTGGGAAGTCATAGACTCTTTTGGTAGAGTCCCTGTAATCTACTATAAAGACTATGATGCGATAGTTGAATTAAAAGAACCAAGTAAAGAGTTTTTGGATTGTGACAAGGAGGTAGTTGTTACCCATTATCCAATTGAGATTACAATGGAGGTGGTTAATGATAGCAAAGACTATAACTACAGTATGTACTTTGATTTTGATTCTCAAACAGATAGTGTCATTACTGGTGTATTGAGTGCTGATACTCTAATACAATTACAGTTTCTTTTTTCAGATACCAATAATCAAACTTTGAATTATGGTCCAATGACAGTGGATGTTGAGATTGAGGAAGGTATTTGTGAAAGTTTTGTAATAGATGATTACTTGCTTCAAAATATAGATACAATAGAGTCTTTGTATATGAGAATGCCAGAACAACTAATGAGCTTTTGTAGGGGAGATAGTATAAAAATAAAAGCAGCCTGTTTTTATCCAATTACAGCCACAGATGGTTCTTTGATTCATCGTCGGTATAGTATAACTGATACATTACCTAATCTTTCTGAAATGTCAAATAAAGAACAAGTAAGGTGGGTTTTAGACAATGATATTTTGATAAATGAACAGGGAGTATTTGATACAGATGTCGGTAATTTAACAAACCATATAGGAGATACACTACATATATGGGGCTTACTTTCAAATGATTCAGTCAACAGTTTGCCTACATATTATGTAAATAATATTGAACGATGGCATGTTAGTGAAAATGCAACTCCCATCATCATATATGATTCAGAATATATAGACACTTCTTTAGCCTGCTATATGATAATGCCTGATCCTGATACATTGCCTACATTTTGTAAAGAGGATTTGATTCAAATTACTGCTTCTTGTTTTAGTAATGGCAATATAGAAGTAAATCAAAATTGTGATTATACTTATGTATTATTAGATTTTCAACCCAACTTATCACCTTTGCCCAATGAAGATGGATTTGAGCTTTTTCAACAGGCGATTTCATACAGTGAAGAGGGTGTTTTTTCTACAGATTTATTGAATAGCTATAAAGGGGATACTTTGTATGTTGTAGGTCTTACTTCCATTCAATCTGACACCAGTGGGAATAATGACCATATCCCAGACTTGAGCGAAATATGGCAAGTTTCTCCGAATGCAAGCCCCTTTGTTTATGAACCAATTCCTTATCAAATAGAAGTTGATATAAGTGAATCATTAGAATTTGATTTAATTGATTGTGAAACAGAAGTTGTTGTAAGTTATAGGGAGGCGTCTATTTTTATCAATTTGTTAGATGAAACACAAACTTATGATTATAGTATAGGGCAATGGAATGTTGATTTAGATTCTATATTTTACATAAAAGATTCGGGTTTAATTTATAGTGACACCACATTATTTGTGATCCTTACCGATACAAGCAATTCTAATTTTATTCCTTATCAGTTGGTTGTTACATTAGAACAATATTGCCAAGATTCTATATTTACCATACAAGCTGGATATTCAAGTGGAACTTATGGACCGTTTGCTATAACAATGCCAGTTGACTTACAAGTACATTGTGAACCATCAAATTTTCAGGTACAAGCAAACTGTTTTTATCCAAATTGGATTGAAGAGGATAGTAGCTATAAATATACTTACATTCTTTTAGATTCTTTGCCACACTCATATATACAAGGCTTGTTTATAGATGGAGTTACATTATTTGAGCAAGCCTTAGCTTATAACGAAGAGGGCTTGTTTTCTGTAGAGGGATTTCCAGAGTACATAGATAGTGGTGATACATTGTTTGTATTGGGATTGATTTCGCTAGAACCAGAATTAAGTGATGGAGACAATATCCCTGAATTAGGAGAGTTTTGGCGAATTAGTGAGAATGCGACCCCTGTATTATTGAATACGTATAACAATAATGAAACTGATTTTTTTCTATCAGATGCTCTGTCTTTATGTGAACAAGAAAGCAACTGTATACAGTTGTTGGTTAGTGCATTAGCAGCTACAGCAGGTGCAAGCTATGAATGGACACCCACGACAGGACTCAACAACCCCAATATCCCCAACCCAATCGCTTGTGTGGATACCACTACTACTTACCACCTAAGCGTCACTTCCCCAAGTGGCTGTAGTCGTACCGATTCCATCACTGTTTATTTTGAAGAAGTCTTGGAATCTTTGGTCAGCATCAATGAAGGGGAGGATAGCCTCCTTGTTTGTGATTCTAGTTTTAGCTTACAAGCAAGCGAAGACTTTGAAAGCTATTTGTGGAGCAATGGGGCAACAACTTCCACCCTCAATCTTACTTATACACAAGACCAATACTACAGCCTATCAGCTTGGGACGCCAATGCCTGCCGACATGATGCCAGCATTTGGGTATACAAAGAAGGTGGCTGCGTCTACCCAGGCGATGCCAACGCCAACGGCATCGTCGACAATGAAGATGTACTAAGCATTGGTGTAGCCTACGGAACAATGGGCAATGTCCGCCCCAACGCAAATATTGAATGGCTAGGACAAGCTTGTCCCAACTGGAACGAAACCTTTGCCGATACCACCAATTACAAACACGCCGACTGCAATGGAGATGGCATCATCGAAGCGACAGATGTAGAAGTAGTAGATTACAATTATGGCAATGTGGTCAACAAAGCGGAAACATCCCATTCTGCTACAGGTATTCCCTTGTACATAGATTTAAGTATGATTGATACTTTGTATGGAGGGGCAAGTTTGGAAGTACCCATCATTTTAGGAACCATAGACAGCCCAGCAGTGGAAATTTATGGGATAGCCTTTAGCATCGAATACGACCCATCGCTAATACAAGACAGTTTGGTGGAGGTGACATTTGACACTTGTTGGTTGGGAGACTTAGGCGAAGACTTACTCAGTTTTGTCAAATATTTCCCCAATGAAGGACGCATTGACATTGCCCTCACCCGAATAGACCAAATAAATAGTACAGGCTATGGCGAAATCGGCCTAGTCTCAGCAATATTGATAGACAATGTAGAAGGAAAGGACGAAGTAGAATTGGATTTTCCCATTTCCATTACCAATGTAAGATTAATCGACACGTACGAAACGGTAATCCCAGTGTCCATTTCGATGGCGTCCTTTACCTTCATTCCCACAGGCACCCACAATGCCCCACTAAATGCCGTAGAATATATGGTCTATCCCAACCCAAGCAAGGACCGTCTATTTATCAGTATAGACAATGCGGCACAAATAAAATCCGTACAATTATTGGATGTCAATGGGAAGGCCGTTTATACAGACGATGGCATACAAACAAGCATAGATGTTAGCCATTTGAATGCAGGAATTTACATTTTGTCGATAGAACCCCAAGATGTTTCATATCCCAAAATGACACGAAAAATATACATACAGTAGGGGCATCCTTTATGGTTGCCCGAACAGAAAACGGTTGAAAACCATGTTCCACCCAAAATCGTAGGGGCATCCTTTATGGTTGCCCGAACAGAAAACGGTTGAAAACCATGTTCCA